>NZ_JBJEEL010000043.1:0-44228 GCF_051873035.1 Limosilactobacillus sp. | reverse complement strand
CCTTGATGGGTTTTTCCGTCCACTTAATGTTCAACTTAAATTTTACAATCTGCCGAAAGTAAAAGGGGCGTCGGGCCTGGATAGCTATCCTGGTAAACTGAATAGTCATCTTTTCAAGCAACCAAATGCTCCTTCAGCACAAGCCCAATTTTGGGTACTTAGGTTTATCAAGTAACTTTCTTAGTTTTAACTTATCTTACTCCTAAAATTGAATGTGATCGTGCATTTACTTATAGACCGTTATCCATTGATTGATTGACTTTAACATTAATCAGCCTTTACTGCCTTATTTTATAATGCTTTATCAAGTCCATTTGTTATAAGAACCATATAATAATTAATTAAATTAAGGCCAATTGATGCAAAAACTAATTGGCCTTGAAAGAAAGCGCTTCAAGATGTACACTAAGCTTGTAAATAGCAATTATCGTTGAACACGTGATAAATGAATTACTTGCTGGGAGGGGATTAACAATGGATATTGTTAGTTTAGCTCGTTTCCAGTTTGCAATGACAACGGTTTTTCACTTTTTCTTTGTTCCGTTTTCAATCGGAACAGTGTTTGTCGTTGCAGTGATGGAAACGATGTATGTCCGTACCAAGAACGAGTCATACAAGAAGATGACCAAGTTCTGGGGTAATATTTTTATGCTGAGTTTTGCGGTTGGTGTTGTTACCGGGTTAATTCAAGAGTTCCAATTTGGAATGAATTGGTCTGATTATTCACGGTTCATGGGAGACATTTTCGGTGCCCCACTGGCCTTTGAAGCACTTCTTTCATTCTTTATCGAATCGACCTTTATTGGACTCTGGGTTTTTACCTGGGACCGGGTTAAGAAGGGACTCCACCTCTTCTTTATCTGGATGATCGTCTTCGGGACGATGACTTCAGCCCTGTGGATCTTGACCGCCAATTCCTTTATGCAACATCCAGTTGGCTTTACCATTCGTAATGGTCGGGCCGAAATGGTTAACTTTGGTGCCTTGCTTTCTAACCCACAGGTGATTTTTGAACTGGGTCACGTTTTAATGGGTGCTTTATTGACTGGTGCCACGATTATCGCTGGCTTGACCGCCTTCCAGTTACTAAAGAAGCGGCCTTTGTCGGATGAAAACAAGACAATCTACCACAAGACAATGCGGGTTAGCTTATGGCTGATGCTAATCTTCTCACTGGGTTCCATTACGGTTGGTGATATGCAGATGCAGTACCTAATCAAGGAACAACCGATGAAGTTTGCTGCTACTGAAGCAGTTTATAAGACCACCAAGAGTCCTGCACCATGGACGGTAGTTGGGATTGCCGACTCCAAGACCCATCAAGTCGATGGTAAGGTTGAAATTCCAATGATGTTAAGTGTCCTTTCCTACCATAAGACTTCCGGCTCAGTTACCGGGATGGAAGAGGTTAATGCTCAACTAGAAAAGAAGTACGGCACCCATATTGATGGCCACAAGATGAACTATTACGTTCCAGTTAATACCCTGTTTTGGAGTTTCCGGGTAATGGCCGGTTTTGGTGCGCTATTAGCGCTAGTATCAATTGTTGGCCTGATCATGACCAGAAAAGGCAAGGAGACCCTGTACAACCACCGGTGGGCTTTGTGGGTAATGGCCATTTTGACCTTTGCCCCATTCCTCGCTAATACTGCCGGCTGGCTGATCACTGAGCTTGGTCGGGCGCCATGGACCGTCTATGGTTTATTTACGATCCAACAAAGTGTTTCGCCAAACGTCTCTGTTGCATCGCTATTAACTTCAAATATTATTTACTTCGTTCTCTTTGCCAGCTTAGCGGCTATCCTAATTTATCTGATTATCCGCTTCCTGCGGAATGACCCGGTTGAATTAGAAGCTGCTCAGGCCGACAAAAAGGCAACGGATCCGTTTGCAAAGGGGGCCTTCTAAATGTCATTTCTACAAGCCTTATGGTTCTTATTAATTGGCGTGCTATTTTCTGGCTTCTTCTTCCTCGATGGATTTGACTATGGTGTCGGAATGGCAGTTGGTACGCTTGCCCATAATGAAGGCGAACGTTCCCAGATTATTAGGACGATTGGTCCGGTGTGGGACGGTAATGAGGTATGGTTAATTACCGCCGGTGGTGCCATGTTTGCCTCCTTCCCATACTGGTATGCAACCTTATTTTCTGGTTACTACTTAATCTTGCTATTTATCTTGGTTGGCCTAATTCTGCGGGGTGTTTCATTTGAATTTCGGGCAAAGGGTCCCAATTCTAAGAAGCCAATTTGGGATAAGATTCTAGCATTTTGCAGTTTTTTAGTACCATTCCTCTTTGGGGTAATGTTCATCTCCATGATTAAGGGGATGCCGATTGATGCCGCTGGTAACATCCACGCCCACTTTTTTGACTACTTCAACTGGTTCTCAATTGTTGGGGGGATTGCACTGGCACTGCTAACTTACCTCCATGGTTTAAACTACATTACCCTGAAAACTAAGGGGCCGGTTTCTGAACGGTCACAAAATTACGCCCACGCCTTCTACTGGGTACTATACCTTGGTGAAATTATTTTTGCGCTATTACTACTATTCCAGACCGACTTTATTAAGGTTCACCCGGTCGCAACATTACTTTGCTTAGTATTAATTGTTGGCTTTTCAGTTTGGGCCCACGTCGCAACCTTCCAAGATAAGCAGGGCGTTGCCTTTGCTGCTAGTGGGTTGACGCTGGTTTCACTGGTTGCATTGATCTTCTGTGGACTTTTCCCACGGGTAATGATTTCTTCAATCAGCAGCAAGTTTGACCTGGTAATTCAGAGTGCATCATCATCAAATTACACTTTAATTGTAATGACGATTGCGACTGTTATCTTAGTACCATGTGTACTTGCCTACACAATTTGGGCGTACTGGATTTTCCGAAAACGGATTGAGATGCCTAAGGTTGGGGAGGCTAATTAATGATTGATCCAGAGCTATTTCAACTCGCGGGAGCTAAATCAGTCAGCAAAAGGCTTGCGGGACTTGATGTTCTGCAAGCTTTTTTGATTATTGGCCAAGCACTCGCGTTAAGTGCAGTTGTTACCCATTTGTGGGCGGGGCACCCACTCAACTGGCCAATGCTAGTCGCGTTTGCGGCCTGCTTTACGGGCCGGCAATTATTAGCCTGGCTTAGTGATCGGTGGTTGGATAATTATGCCGGAAAGACTGCCCAGAACTTACGGCAGGCACTTCTTGAAAAACTATTTAAACTAGGACCGGCCCTCGTCCAAAAGCAGGGGACCGGTAGTATGATCACGATGGTCCTCGATGGAATTAGCGAAGTCCGTGAATACATCAAGCTAACCTTCTCAAAGGTGATGACGATGATGATCGTCCCGCTCCTCGTACTAATTGCGACCTGCTTTTTAGACTTACGGTCAGCGGTCATTTTACTGATTATGTATCCGTTAATTGTGATGTTTATGATTATTCTGGGAAAAGCGGCCCAGGCGAGGGCAGAAAAGCAGTTTGGTAACTTTCAGAAATTATCTAATAACTTTATTGATTCGTTACGGGGGATTGATACGTTAAAGTACCTTGGCTTGAGTAAGCGGTATTCGAAGAGCATCTTTACTTCCAGTGAAACTTTCCGGGAGCGGACGATGCGGGTCCTTAAGGTTGCTATGCTATCAACTTTTGCCCTTGACTTCTTCACCACCCTATCAATAGCTGTCATTGCCGTCTATCTTGGCTTTGGCCTGATTAACGGTAAAATCACCCTTTTCCCGGCCCTCGCCGTTTTAATCTTGGCGCCAGAGTACTTTTTACCAATTCGCAACTTTGCGGGTGACTTTCACGCTGCTTTAAATGGGAAAAATGCTTTTAAGCGGATTCACCATCTAATCAATGAGCCAGCAGTACCAGTTGCTGACGTAGAAGTGCACGAATGGCAACCAGATGACCAGCTCCAGCTAACTAACCTTCAATTTAAGTACCCCAATGGGGTGGCAATTAAGCCCCTTTCGTTGCGGATCAAGGGAAATCAAAAAATTGGGATTATCGGGATGAGCGGGGCTGGGAAGACCACTCTTATCAACTTGCTCAGTGGATTCTTAACGCCGACAGCGGGGAAAGTTAGGATCCAGGGACGGTCAACCACGACGTTAGATATTCCTGCTTGGCGGCGTCAGCTACTTTACATTCCCCAAAATCCGTATGTTTTTACCGCCACGTTGCGGGAAAACATTGCCTTTTACACCCCGGACGTCAATGATGACCAGGTATTGAAGGCAATCCATGTTGTTGGCTTAGACGACCTGCTGAAAGACTTGCCGGAGGGCCTTGATACCGTTATCGGTAGTGGCCGCCGGGTACTATCTGGTGGGCAGGCGCAGCGAATTGCATTAGCCCGGGCCTTCCTTGACCAGCAACGGCGGGTGATGATCTTTGATGAACCAACCGCCCACCTCGATATTGAAACAGAAATGGATTTAAAGGAGCGGATGCTGCCGTTAATGGATCACCGGTTAGTCTTCTTTGCTACCCACCGTCTTCACTGGATGAAGCAGATGGACTACATTTTAGTAATGAATCATGGTGAGCTAGTTGAACAGGGGACCTTTGCAGAATTGCAGAAAAAGAATGGTTACTTTATGCGGTTAATGAAGAAAATGCGGGGTGAAAATTAATGTTTAAAAAGGTCCCATTATTACGAGCACTCAGGCATGACCAGTGGGTACGGCCCTACTTACGGCATTACCGGAAAACACTAATCCTCGCAATTACGATTGGGGTGGTGACGTTTGTCTGTGGTGCCGGCTTGATGTTTAGTGCCGGCTTCTTGATTAGCAAGTCAGCCATGCGCCCCGAAAACATCCTCCTGGTTTACGTGCCAATTGTTTTGACCCGGGCATTTGGGATTGCCCGGCCGGCCTTCCGGTACTTAGAGCGGATTATTAGCCATAACTGGGTTTTAAAAATGACCTCCCGACTGCGGCAGAAGTTATATGATACGCTGGAACACGATGCAACGTCATTTAATAGTAAGTACCAGCTGGGTGACATCCTGGGGCTACTGTCAGATGATATCCATCATATCCAGAATCTATACCTCCGGACAATGTTCCCCATGTTTGTGAGTTGGGGATTGTACGCAATCATTGTGGTCGCCCTCGGTATTTTGTCACCATTGATGGGGTTATGGATGCTAGTGGTATTTGGCCTAATGATTTTTGCCATCCCACTATGGTCTGTTCTGGTCAATGGTGCCCGCCAGTCGTATGAAAAGGAAGTTAAGGACCACCTCTATGTTAACCTGACCGATAACGTACTGGGGGTTGCGGACTGGGTCCTGGCCGGTCGTAGTAAGAGCTACCTCCAGTTGCATAATGATAATGAGCAACAATACTTGGCCACTGAACGGGCGATGCATAAGTTTGAACGGTTCCGTGATTTTCTGGTTCAAATGATGATCCTATTGTTAGTCGTTAGTCTTATTATTTGGGGAGCAGGTCGGCTTGGTGGCCAGCCTGGTGGTGCCGCAAACTGGATTGCGGCATTCGTCTTAGCGGCCTTTCCGCTGATTGATGCAATCGCACCGTTGCCCGCGGCTGCCCAGGAAACGAATGTTTATACGGATTCCTTGACCCGGCTAAATAACTTGGACCAGGTGACCACCGCAAGTGAAGAGGTACCAGCAATAAGTGCTCCCTACCAGGTAACTGTTAAGGATCTTCACTACACCTACCCTGGGACGACCCGAGAGGTATTGAAGGGGATCGACCTAACAATCAAACCTGGTGAAAAATTAGCAATCCTTGGACGAAGCGGTGCCGGCAAGAGTACCCTCGCCGCGCTTCTCCGTGGTGACTGGGTACCGACAGGTGGTTCGGTAACCTTAAACGGTATTGATACTAGCAAGTTCCACGACCAGATTACCGACTATATAAGTGTGATTAACCAGCAGCCGTACTTATTCAATACGACCATTGCTAACAATATCCGGCTTGGTAATGAGGAAGCAGCCGATGACCAGGTCTGGGATGTCCTTCGCCGGGTAGGACTGGAAAAAATGGTTAAGGACTTGCCGAATGGGATTGAAACGAAAGTGGATGAAGCCGGATTGCGGTTTTCTGGTGGCGAACGGCACCGGTTAGCACTAGCGCGTATTTTACTTAAGGACACGCCAATTATCCTGCTTGATGAACCAACCGTTGGGCTAGACCCCATCACGGAACAAGCAGTTATTGACACGATTCTTACGCAATTAGCCGGGAAAACGTTAATTTGGATAACCCACCACCTGCAAGGAATTGACCAGGTTGACCAGGTAGTCTTTATAGAAGATGGTCGGCTGGCAATGCAGGGAACCCCAGGTGAATTATGGAAAAATAACCGGCGCTACCAAGAACTAAAAAAGGCCGACCAGGGACGTTAAGTCTGATCAGGCCGCACCATTAAATTGTTTGGTTAAGGAATTTTAGTTATCTTCGTAAGGAAGCGCCGTGACGGATAATCCGACCAGGTAGCCAAGCAGTCGAGTGCCTTTTAGGCGTACCGTCCTGCCAGCTGATGACTTTGCTCTACCGTACCGGTACCTACTGCATATCTTCTACGGTAATTTGGTAACGCTTGGCCAGGAATAGTTGTAAATTTGGAGCAACGATCGTACCCTGTAAGGCTAATAAAAGTAGTGGGGAAGTAGACTACGGCTGTGAGGCCTTTCATTACCGGCTTGTTTAATTACTAACCACCGGTGTAATCAAAAATATCATCGAGTATTTGGAAGGCAATGCCGAGATTTCGGCCGAAGTTGGCGGCAGCAATCACGCGATTTTTAGCAATTGCACCCTGGACCGTTTAATGGTCACTAATTATTTTACCGTTTACTTATCAACAGAATAAGTTATGGATTCATAGGCAGGTGAAGCGGGAAGCGTTAGGCTATGGCGTGTTAATAGGGTCACTGGCTTCGATGATTACTTACTGGGTTGGCGCTTTATTATCAGAAAAAAATTGGAGGGAGAAAAATGAAAAAAATTGTTGTACTTGGTGCTGGTTATGCAGGCCTAAAAACAGTTGTTGAGTTGCAAAAGAAGTTACGGGGACAAGTCGAAATTACCCTTGTTGATGAAAACCCATACCACTATGAGGCAACGGACCTCCATGAAGTTGCGTCTGGTAACTTACCAGCAAGTAAGATTACTTTCCCCATTACGGATGTCTTAAATCCGCAAATAACTACCTTGATTTTGGATCATGTTGACAAGGTTGATCAGGATAAGAAGGTAGTGGAATTAAGCAATCACCAGCCACTGTCTTATGACTACTGCGTCTTTGCGCTCGGCTTTGTATCCGAAACTTTTGGGATCAAGGGGGCAGAAGAAAATAGCCTGCCAATGACCAGTGTCAAGGAGGCTGAAGCAATCCATAGCCACATTATTACCCAGATGAAGGATTATCAAGTAACTAAGGATCCTAATGATCTCAAGATTATCATCTGTGGTGCCGGCTTTACCGGGATTGAATTAGTAGGAGCACTAGCGGATGCCCGGCCACGTTATGCTAAGTTAGCCGGTGTTACGCCAGAGCAAATTGAGCTTCACATCATCGATGCCTCTAAGCGCCTGTTACCAATGTTTAATGAGAAACTAGCAGATTATGGGATTAACTTACTGAAGAAGTTAGATGTTAAGATTACAACTGAGGCACTGATTCAGGAAATTCAACCGGAGACGGTTTTGTACCAATTAGCGGGCGATACTGATGACGGTTCGCTCCACAAGGTTGAAGCAAACACAATTATTTGGACGACCGGGGTCAGTGGTAGCCCGGTGGTTGCCAAATCAGGACTTCAAGCCCGTCGTGGACGGGTAATGGACAGTGAGCATTTAACTGCTCCAGGCAATGATGACATGTACATGGTCGGGGATGTCGCCGCGGTGATGCCACCGGATGGTAAGCGGCCATATCCAACTACTGCCCAGATTGCCCTGTCAATGGCTAATTACGTGGCAAGGGACCTCACCGCCCGGGTAAAGGGGACCGCACGTCCGGCAGTGTACACCTACAAGTCACTAGGGACCGTTGCCTCCGTTGGGAATACCCGTGCCTTTGGGGAAGCCCTTGGTCATTCGTACAAGGGTTATCCTGCTTCAGTCCTTAAGAAGATGATTATGAACAAGTCACTGATGGAACTGGGAGGCTTTAAGGAGCTCTTGGCTAAGGGGCGGTTTGACCTTTACCACTAGAGTTAAATACACATATTA
The DNA here is from genome assembly GCF_051873035.1 of Limosilactobacillus sp. Taxonomy (GTDB): domain Bacteria; phylum Bacillota; class Bacilli; order Lactobacillales; family Lactobacillaceae; genus Limosilactobacillus. The sequence continues at coordinate 36,015 of NZ_JBJEEL010000043.1, read as the reverse complement.
AACGGCGAAGAGAGTGTGGTTTAAGTCCGTTATCTGGCTAAAAATCAACAACGCGGTACACGACTGGGGGGAGTGTGACAGAAGTCGGTTACGACTTCGTCTTCACACCCCCGCGAGCACAAATAGAGGTCCAGAGTTCGGCTTTGCCGGGCTCTGGACCCCATTTGTGTACCGCGTTGTTCGCTTTTGATCTATATAGAGGGATTTATGTCACGTCCCCCCTATTTGTACTCGCGGGGGTGGCAGATAGGACCGCTATCACACTCCCCTTTACCGCTTTACTTTATCAATTATGGTAATTTAGGCGTTTAAGTCTTTCATTGATGTTCAAGCAATGAAAAGCCACGACGCTAGTTACTTTAGTATGGTTTAAATTAAGCTATGTAGAAATAGTTTGAGGAGCTAAGTGGGGACAATGACTATAACGCAGAAAGCAGAGAATATAATCAAACTGGTCAATTATTGTCCGCCTAATATTATATATACATCCTTGGCGCTAACCATATTTTGGTAAAGGAATAGGAACGACCCTCGCAAAAATATTTTACAATATTTCATATAGTATTGAACAATTGTAAAATAAATGTTATGATCAAAATGGAAAAAATAAGGAGATGAACCACAATGAAGTTAAACCAATACATTGATCATACATTACTGAGCCCTGAAGCAACCGAAGACCAAGTCGCGACCGTTATTCAGCAGGCGATTGAAAATCATTTCCATACGGTAATGATTAACCCCTACTGGGTGGCTAAGACCCACCAGGCCTTAAAGGGGACCGACGTGGTAACGGCGACCGTAATTGGCTTCCCACTCGGGGCCACGACCACGGCCACCAAGGTCTTTGAAACCCAGCAAGCAATTAAAGACGGGGTGGACGAGGTCGACATGGTAATGAACATCGGTGAAATGAAGGCCGGCCATTTTGATAAGGTGGCTGCTGATATCCAGGCAGTGGTTAAAGTTGGTCACGAGGCTCACAAGGTGGTTAAGGTAATCATTGAAACGGCCCTCTTGACTGATGAAGAGATCACCAAGGCATCGGAAATCGTTGCTAAGGCTGGTGCAGACTTCGTTAAGACCTCCACTGGCTTTTCCACCTGGGGCGCCGCGGTTCACGATGTTGAATTAATGTCAGCCGCGGTTGCGGGGACTGCTACCCAGGTAAAGGCTTCTGGTGGAATTCACAGTGCAGAAGAGGCAGTGGCGATGATCAAAGCTTTAGGGGTAAGCCACAGTATGCAAGTAATCGGTAAAGAATAATAAAATGGAAGAAGACCATGCGTTAAGGTCGGTAGCATGATAAATTGGCACCAGGTGTTCGAAGAATCAGAATATCTGGTGCCAATTTGCGTATGCGGGATATGAGGAGTTTTTGCCCCAGCTGTTTGCTATACTAGTTAAGATGAGAGGAGTTAAAAAGATGGATAGTGAAAAACAAATTCGACAGGCGGTAGCGGTTAGTAAACTATACTATCTTGAAGGGGCTACGCAGGCAGAAATTGCGGCTAAGTTAAAGATTTCCCGGCCAACGATTTCTCGGGCACTGCAGTATGCACGTGACCACCAAATCGTCCGGATTCAAGTTACCGATCCCTTTGCCGATGTTACTACGCTAGCCCGGCAGTTGGAAAATAAGTATGGTCTAAAAAAGGTGGTCATTGCGACACCCAAGAGTGCGGATGAGAAGGATATTTTAGCGGCGTTGGGCCAGGCAGCGGCGACTTATTTGCCAGCGGTAGTGGTTGATAACGACGTTTTAGGAATAAGTTGGGGTCGCACACTCGACGCGGTAGCCACCCACTTAACGGAAAGTGAACGGCAGGGCGTCAAAATCACCTACCTCAAGGGAACCGTTGCTAACTCAACCCGGAATAACTACGTCGTTGACGTTACCAAGCACTTTAATAAGAGCTTTCATACCCAGGCCCAGATTTTACCGTTACCAGTTATCTTTGCCAACCGGCAGGTGAAGGAAATGGTTACGCAGGACCGCTTCATTAATGCCGTTCTAACTACTATGATGAGCACGACCGTGGCCCTATTTACTGTGGGTACCACGGCCCCCGACGCCACCCTCTTTACCCTCGGTTACTTATCGCCGCAAGAAGTTGAACAGCTCCGTCAAGCAGCAGTGGGCGATATTATTTCCCAATTTGTGGATCCGAAGGGGCAGCTAGTTGATAAGGACCTCACGGCGCGGACCATGGCAATGCCACTTGACCACTTGCGAAATATTCGGGAGTCAATTCTAATTGCCGGTGGCGTAAAAAAATTACCGGCAATTCGGGCGGCCTTAGCGGGGCAGTATGCGAATACCCTCGTTACTGACCTCAACAATGCTCAGCGACTGTTGAAATAACCTAAGTGTTCCTATTTCGTCATACCGTAACAGCGTTACTTAATGTGAATATGTGAAATAAAAAGAAGAGGCTAGGAAAATTTATCTTTTCCTAGCCTCATCGTCTTTATCGGCTTGTCTATGAGTAATACTTATTAGTGACTGCCAGCATGGTGAACGTTGCTACCAACGGAATTGGACCGGTATCCGTAGTAGAATTGCAGGATTGCAACTACGATATTGATCCAGTTGATGGCCGTAAACCAACCGGTAACCCCACCACTTGCATGGTCTGATAGGTATAATACCAAGAAACCGATAACAATTGCGCAAACGTTAATCCAAGCAAAGGTCTTTTGTAAAGATTGATCATCGAGTCTAAACCACATCCAGACAACATTAATAACAAACCAGATGGCCAGAATCCAGAATACAATGTTAAACATAAGACATCCCTCCTTAGATCAGATTGCAACCAATGATTAATAAAATTATAGTGTTATATAATTTTATTAATCACCTTAAGTATAACAAAAGCATTTATGAACGCAAGGGTTCTAACTAAACATGGTAAAAAAGATTGCCTAATTGGGTCACCGTATTAAACGGGAACCACTATTTTTGTTCCTGCTTTTTTAGGAGGCTCACAATCTCTTTAAGGTACTGCTCTTCAGCACTAGGGGCCTCAGCGGGCGTTGCTTTTTTATGAAATTGATTAATCCCCTTAACCAGGAGGAAGACCACAAAAGCAATAATTAGGAAGTTAATAACGGCATTGAGGAAAAGGCCGTATTTAAACTGGGCGTCACCAACGGTAAAGACTAGTCCCGTTAAGTCAATTTTGCCGATGAAAAGGCCGATAAGCGGATTGAGCAGGTTATCGACGAGGGACTTAACAATTGAGGTAAAAGCGGCACCGATGATAATCCCCACGGCCATGTCCACAACGCTGCCGCGGGCAATGAAATCCTTAAATTCTTTGAGCATGTAATGATCCTCCTATATTAGTTTTAGTAACTAAATTTTATCAGTTGGGATTGGTACAGCTCAATTTCCCGGACCATCCTTAATGTAATATTAAAAGGGGATAGAAGTCATTTATGATCACTATAGACCGGCTACTACCGTAAAACATAAAAAGGCGGCCAGCGTTCAGATATTCCGAATGCTGGCTGCCTTTTGTGTCGTCTACCGGCAACTTGTTAGTCATAGAACGGACCTAAGTCACCGTTCATTTAAAACTGGGTTGATTGATTTGGTAATTAGTTAGTTTTCTTCAACTCCGGTACCATCGTAGCAGCGTTCAAGGAGTTCCTTGAGTTGGCTAACTAGTGGTTCAACCGGGTTGGTAGTTGTACATTGATCCTCGTAGGCTTCAACGGCCAGTTGGTCAACGACCTTATCGAATTGTTCACGGGTAACACCGTTGGCCTTTAGGCTAAGGGTGACACCACATTCGTGAGCAACGTCGATGTACTTTTGGGCATATGCTTCAGCCAATTCTTCGTCAGAGTTACCCTTCAGGCCGATGAACCGTGCTAAGTCCGCATAGTCCTTAGTTGCGTGGTAAGTTTCGTAGTGTGGCCAGAGGGCTAACTTTTGTGGCCGTTTAGCGTTAAAGCGAATTACTTGTGGCATGGCGATGGCAATCAGCAGACCGTGCGGCAGGCCAAAGGCACCACCCATCTTGTGGGCCAAGGAGTGGTTAATCCCCAGGAAGGCTTGACCAAAGGCCATTCCGGCCATCGTGGAGAAGTTGTGCATCTTTTGCCGTGCGTAGAGGTCGCCCTTAACCGACTTTGGTAGGTATTCCATGGCACCCTTAACGGTTTGTAGTGACCAACCACGAGTGTAGTCGGTGGCCATTACGGAAACGTACGATTCAGTGGCGTGGCAGATAACATCTAACCCCGTGTAAGCAGTCGTCTTTGCCGGAACAGTTTCGACGAATTGGGGGTCGACGATGGCGATGTTAGGTGTCAGGGCGTAGTCAGCTAATGGGTACTTGATGTGGGTCTTAGAGTCAGTAATAACCGCAAATGGTGTTACTTCAGAACCCGTACCGGAAGTAGTCGGGATCCCAATCAGTTGTGACTTTTCTGGCTTCTTAATTTGGTAAGCCCGCTTCCGAATATCCAAGTACTTTTGCATAACCCCGTACCAGGAAGTTTCGGGGTGTTCATAGAACATCCACATTGCCTTGGCGGCATCCATCGGTGAACCACCACCGAGGGCGATAATGGTGTCCGGCTTGAAGTCGTTCATCATGGCAACACCCTTTTCAACGGTGTTCGTAGATGGGTCTTCTTCGACGTCATCAAAGACGAGGAACGGTGTTTCGTTTTGCCGCAGCCGTAACTGGTCGATGACTCGTTGGACGTAACCACGCTTGCTCATTCCAGGGCCGGTAACAATGAAGGCCCGATTAATGTTTGGAATGTCGCGCAATTCTTTTAGTGAATTCCGCTGAAAGTATACTTTTGGGGGAATCTTAACCCATTGCCGGTTTTCACGCCGCTTAGCGATCACCTTGATGTTTAAGAGGTCCCAGTCGGTCACGTTGTGGGAAACCGAGTTACCACCATAAGAACCGGTACCAAGGGTCAGGGATGGGGTCATGTTGTTGTAGATGTTACCAATCCCACCGATACCAGATGGTGAGTTAACGATAATCCGGGAAGCCCGCATTTCCAGCCCGTACTTGGTTGCCAGGTCATCATTAAGGGTGTGGATAGCCGCGGTGTGACCTTCACCACCGTAGTGGAGCAATTGTCGGCAGATATCAAAGGCATTTTCTTGTGAGCTAGCCCGGTACATGGTCAAAACGGGGGAAAGCTTTTCGGCCGACAGTGGGTAATCGTCACCAACACCGTCGATTTCGGCGATTAAGACCTTGGTGTTATCCGGCACGTTCTTCAGACCACACATTTCGGCAATGGCGTTAGCGGAACGACCAGCGATTGGTCCCCGTACTTGGTGCCGCTGTGGGTCAATGAAACCGTCGGAGAAGGTTTGCAATTCATCCGGTTTAACGAAGTAGCAGTTCCACTTCTTAAATTCTTCCTTAACTTGGTCATAGATTTCATCATCAACCACGACCGAGTTTTCAGAAGCACAGATCATCCCGTTATCAAAGGTCTTGGAAAGGACGATGTCGTAAACAGACCGTTCGATGTTAGCAGTCTTTTCAATGTAGGCCGGACCGTTACCAGGACCAACCCCTAGTGCCGGATTACCGGAACTGTAGGCAGCCTTAACTAAGCCTGGGCCACCGGTAGCCAGAATGGTGGCGATGTTTGGATGTTGCAGCAGGGCATTCGTATTTTCACGGCTGCATTGTGGGATCCATTGGATCATGTTCTTTGGAGCACCGGCCTTTTCAGCGGCTTCCTGAAGAATCTTAGCGGTCTTGACCGAAGATTCAAATGCTTGTGGGTGGAAAGAGAAGATAATCGTGTTCCGGGTCTTAGCGGAGATGATAGACTTAAAGATCGTGGTCGAAGTGGGGTTGGTAACTGGAACCACGCCCGCAATGATCCCCAGTGGGTCAGCGATCGTAATCGTTTGGTCTTCGTCATTGTCCTCGATGATACCAACGGTGTGGTCATGGCGAATGTTGTTCCAAATGTATTCACTGGCGTAAATGTTCTTAATAGCCTTATCTTCGGCGACCCCACGGCCAGTCTCCTTCGCGGCGTCCACGGCTAGATCCATGTGATGCTCTTCCGCTGCCAGGGCCATTTCCTGGCAGATCTTATCAACTTGTTCTTGTGTAAAGTTACGCAATTGGTCAAAAGCAACTTGGCTCTTTTGAACTAGTCCGTTGATTAGCTCTTGGGCTGCTTGTTGCTTATCTTGCTCGGTTTGTTGTTCAACTTGATGCTTTTTTGAAGTTGCCATAATCAAGTTTCTCCTTCGTCTCTTAAGAATGCTTGTTAACTTTTGAACATGCTTATAATACAACGAGTGGGAGCCCTTTGCAACAGTTTTGTGATCACGTGAACAATGGTTGCAATTAATGAAGGCGTTTCCAATTAAGTGCTATCAATACTGCAATGACAACAAAAAAGATTGGTATAAATTTGGACTATGCCAATTTTGAGCAAACGGTTGCACAAAGCAAAAATTATCAGGTGTTCACAATAATTAAATAGGCCCTAAAAAGGAATGAATGACTTCGTAGTCATGCCATGTAGCTCGCCACCTTACGAGCATAAATAAGCCCCAAGCATTCGGCCTTCCGAGTGCTTGGGGCTATTTGTGTATTAACTTTTAATCGATATAACCGACTTGCGCCAGTATCGCTTATTTATTATGGCCTTAGTCACGGGTATTCGGATCCTTGCCAGCGTTTGGATCCATAATGTGGTAATCATCATCCTTCATCGCTTCAACTTTACCAAGCCGGTAACCATTACCGACCTGACTAAAGAAGTCGTGGTTAACGGTAGAGGTGGAAATCCCGTTCATAACGACGGGGTTCACATCAGCAGCCGTGTCGGGGAATAGTGGGTCTTGTCCCAGGTTCATCAGGGCCTTGTTGGCATTGTAACGGATAAAGGTTAAGACGTCATCAGTCCAGCCAATTTGGTCGTATAACAGGTGGGTGTACTTTTCTTCATTATCGTAAAGGTCGTAAAGGAAGTTGTACAGCCAGTCTTTCATGTCCTGTTGTTGTTTTTCGGTTCGGTCGTGTAAACCAAGTTGGAACTTGTAGCCGATGTAGGTCCCGTGGACTGATTCGTCCCGCAAGATTAACTTAATAATCTCGGCAACGTTGTTTAACTTGTTGTGTCCCAGGTAGTACAGGGGCGTGTAGAAGCCAGAGTAGAAGAGGAAGGTTTCCAAAAAGACGTTGGCCACCTTTTTCTTGAGTGGGTCCTCATCAGGGTCAAGGTACATATTGGCAATCTTAGTAGCCTTATTTTGTAAGAACTCTTCGGTATCTGACCAGTTAAAAATCTCGCTAATTTCGTCAGGGGTATTTAGCGTTGAGAAAATGGTGGAATAACTCTTGGCATGGACTGATTCCATGAACTGAATATTATTCAGCACCGCTGTCTCGTGCGGGGTCCGAACGTCTTGCTTTAATGCCGTTAACCCGGCTTCCGATTGAACGGTATCTAGCAGGGTTAGACCACCAAAAACGTGACCAACCGTCCAGCGGTGGTCATCATCTAACTCCCGCCAGTCATCCAAGTCGTTGGAGACAGGGATTCGGGTATCTAGCCAGAACTGCTCCGTTAATTTTTCCCAAGTGGCCTTATCGATCATATCGGAAACTTCATTCCAGTTAATGGCCTTATATTGCTCTAATGGTTTAAATTTTTCAAGTTTCATTTAATTAGCCTGCTCCTTAAAATAACTAACTAATTTTTTAATGGTAAAAAGATGCATTCAAATTCTAGCAATGATTTATCGCAAAATCAAATTACACAGCTTTCGCACTGGTTAGCACCAATCTCGTCGTTGTCATCAGTAAAGGTCCGGATGTAGTAAATCGACTTGACCCCATGTTGGTAAGCGTAGTGCCGTAAGATATTTAGGTCCCGGGTGGTCATCTTGTTAGTCCGCCCGTTTTTCCATTCATATAAACCAGCCGGGATGGTTGACCGCATGAAAAGGGTCATTGACATGGACTGGTCGACGTGTTCCTGAGCGGCAGCGTAAGTATCGATTACCTTACGCATGTCGATGTCATAGGCGGATTGGTAGTAAGGCATCGTGTCGTTTGAAAGGTATGGTGCTGGGTAGTAGATTTTACCGATCATCTTTTCCTGGCGTTCTTCAACCCGGTTGATGATCGGGGTCAAGCTTGCCGTGGAGTCATTAATGTAAGAGGTGGAGCCATTCGGGGCGACGGCCAGCCGGTATTCATTGTAAAGACCATCTTTCATGACATCAGCGCGCAGCTTTTGCCAATCAGCGGGGCCAGGAATGAAGATCCCCTTGAAGAGGTCCTTAACCACGTCGGAGTGTGGGCCCCAATCCTTATTTACGTACTTATCAAAGTAAGAACCGTCAGCATACTTACTTTTCGCAAAGTTATGGAAAGTTTCCTGCCGTTCACGGGCAATTTCATTAGAAGCAACTAATGACCAGTAGTTTAGCAACATGAAGTAGACACCGGTAAATTCAATGGCGACGGGGCTCCCGTATTGAATGTGGTTCTTAGCAAGGTAACTGTGGAGCCCCATGGCACCGAGGCCGACCGAGTGGGCGAGTGCGTTGCCCCGTTTGATACTTGGGACCACGTCCAGGCTTTCGACATCACTAATGTGGGTTAGTCCCCGCATCATTGCGCGGATGGACCGACCAAAGTCAGGGCTTTCCATCATGTTAGCAATATTAGTGGACCCCAGGTTGCAGCTAATGTCGGTTCCCAAAGTTTCGTAAGATTGGTCATCGGCAACCTTGGAAGGTACCTGAACCTGGGCAATTTCGGAACAGAGGTTACTCATCACGATCTTACCGTCAATCGGGTTAGTCCGGTTTTCGGTATCAATGTTAATGATGTAAGGATAACCGGATTCCTGCTGGAGTTTACTGATTTCATCCTCCAGGTCCCGGGCATTAAGCTTCTTCTTGTGGATTTCGTCATTAGCAACCATGTTGTCATATTCCTTAGTAATGTCGACATAGGAGAAGGGGACGCCATAGACCCGTTGGACATCATAGGGACTGAAAAGGTAGATATCTTGATCCTTTTCGACTAACTCGTAGAACTTATCAGGGACGGTGATTCCTAGTGAGAGGGTCTTAAGACGAATCTTTTCATCAGCATTTTCCTTTTTTGCACCAAGAAATTCGATGATATCAGGGTGGAAGACGCTTAGGTAGACGACCCCGGCCCCTTGGCGCTGCCCTAGCTGGTTAGAATAGGAAAAACTATCTTCGAGCAGCTTCATTACGGGAACGACCCCGCTGGCCGCACCTTTAATCTTCTTAATCGGCGCCCCGGCCTCCCGGAGGTTACTGAGGTTAATCCCCACACCGCCACCGATTTTCGAAAGTTGTAGGGCGGAATTAATGGTCCGGCCGATGGTGTTCATGTCATCAGTCGTCTGGATGGCAAAACAGGAAACAAATTCCCCCCGCCGCTTACGACCAACATTAAGGAAGGTTGGGGTTGCCGGTTGGTAGCGCTGGTGAACAATTTCATCAGCGAGGTCCATCGCGAGGTTCTCATCACCATCAGCCAGGTAGAGAGCATTCATTGCTACCCGGTCAATGTAGTTTTCCAGATAGTATTCCTTATCATTAGTTCGAAGGGCGTATTGAGCATAGAATTTATAGGCGGCCATGAAGGAATGAAAGTGAAAATCCTGCGCCTTAAGGTAGTCATAAAGTTTTTCGATGAAATGAAAGTCATATTGGTTAATAAATGCTTCTTCGATGTAGTCGTGATCAATTAACCATTCAAAACGTTCCTTTAAGGAAGCAAAGTGCTTTGTGTTAGGGCGGACGTTATGTTCGATAAAGTCACTTAAGGCCTCCTTATCTTTATCAAGTTGAATTTTACCGTCGCGGGGAATGTTGACTTCGTTATTAAGGTCGAAGTATTTTACCTTGGTAATATCAATATCGGATAAGGCCATGTTAAAAACTCTCTTTCTAAATTATCCATAATTAAACCAGGCTAGTAGCGAAAAAACGGCGAAGCCTGGTTCAAGACGTAAATTAAAGTTGTTAAGCAAGCTGTTGAAGACGGTCAGGACGGAAGCCGGAAAAGGCGTTACCATCTGGCAACTGGACGACCGGGGTGGCCATGAAGCCAGCAGCCTTCAGTTGAGAAACATATTCCGGTTGTTCATCGATGTTATGTTCAACGAACTTAATTTGGTGTTGTTGTAAGAACCGCTTGGTCATCTTACATTGGATACAGTTATTTTTGGAAAAGACAGTGACCATTTTGAACCCTCCTTCTTGTTAAATTAACCGTAGTTGATGTTTCTTAGTATAGGCGAAAAATAGTAAAAATCAATCTAAAAAAGCACCATATATTGTGCTTATAATTAGTGAAACACAATATATAGTGCTAACGATGCGGATTGATCGTGTGAAACTTTTTTCTTCACGGATTGAATAAGTTTGGAAGAACCGGTTAATTATTATACACTGAATGGTGAATGATGAAAAAGGAAAATGGAGATTGGATTTGAGTAGACAAGTGGACAAGCAAATGATGGCGGCCGCATTGGCCGAAGCGCGGCAAGCCGGAATACTAAATGAAGTACCGATTGGGGCCGTGGTGGTTAAAGACGGTCAGATTATCGGCCGGGGATACAATATGCGGGAACACTTTCAAGACGTTACCTACCACGCCGAAATGTTGGCAATCATGGAGGCGTGCGCAACACTCCACAGTTGGCGTTTGGAAGGGTGTGACCTCTACGTGACCTTGGAGCCGTGCATCATGTGCAGTGGGGCGATCATTAACGCCCGAATTGACAACGTGTACTATGGGGCCAAGGACCCGAAGGCGGGTGCCGTTGATAGCCTTTATCACCTATTAGGTGATTCGCGACTAAACCACCAAGTTAATGTAACCAGTGGTCTCTTGCAAGATGAGTGTAGCCAGCTTTTAAAAGACTTTTTCCGGGCAATTCGGAAGCGGCGGAAGGCGGCACGAAAAAAACGTCGGTCGAAAGACTAGCATTTGAATCAAATTTAGTGTAATATACTAATTGCCGTAAGGCCTTAGAGCAAGGGTGCGCTTACGAACCGTGTCAGGTCCGGAAGGAAGCAGCACTAAGTTTGATGTACCTTGTGCTCTAAGTTTGAGTGAATTTAAGGGGACGTGGTTAGTTAACCACGTCTTTTAATTTTTAAATTACGGATTAGCAATTATTTTACCAGCCTTTCGTATCGAAAATTTGGGGAAAGCTAGTATAATATTTAAGAGTAACGATTAAATTAATAAGGAAAGGAAGCGACGTGATGAGTTACCAAGCACTATACCGGGTTTGGCGTCCCCAACGGTTTGATGAGCTAGTCGGTCAACAGGTGGTTACCCAAACACTCAAGAACGCCATCATTACTCACCAGATTAGTCATGCCTACCTTTTTGCGGGACCGCGGGGTACTGGTAAAACATCCGCTGCTAAGATCTTCGCCAAGGCGGTTAATTGCCACCACCTTAAGGATGGTGAGCCTTGTAACCAGTGTGACATTTGTAAGGCCATCACTAATGGTCAGCTAAATGACGTGATTGAAATCGATGCCGCGTCTAATAACGGTGTCGAAGAAATTCGTGATATTCGGGATAAGGCCAAGTACGCGCCGACGCAGGCCGACTACAAGGTCTATATCATCGATGAAGTTCACATGCTCTCGACCGGGGCCTTTAACGCGTTATTGAAGACGTTGGAGGAGCCGCCTGCTAACGTGATTTTTATCCTAGCAACGACGGAGCCTCATAAGATCCCGTTGACGATTATTTCGCGGGTCCAACGCTTTGACTTTCGCCGGATTTCGGCCCAGGATGCCTTTGACCGGATGAAGTATATCCTAGACCAAAAGCAGGTCCACTATGAGGAAAAGGCCCTTTGGGTAATTGCCAATGCGGCCGAGGGGGGAATGCGGGATGCCTTAAGTATCCTGGACCAAGTACTTTCCTTTAGTGATAACCAGGTTAAATTGGCCGACGCCCTGACGGTAACGGGGAGTGTTACTAAACAACTGCTTGAAAAATACTACTTTGAGGTAACCGGTCACCAAAGCGCTGCGGCCCTGGATACAATGAAGGATATCCTTGGACAGGGGAAGGACGGTCAACGCTTTATTGAAGACCTCATCTCATTTATCCGGGACGTCCTTTTATACCAGGAGTCACCCAAGCTAATCTTAGTAGCTAGTACGGGATTGAGCGATGAGGACTTTCAAAAGATGGCGGCAGCCGTACCGGCCGAGACCCTCTATCAGATGATTGATGAGTTGAACAATATCCAAGAGGAGATGCGCTTTACCACCCACCCAGACGTTTACCTGGAAGTACTGACGGTAAAACTAGCGCAGATTGGCAAGCAACTGACTACTAAGCCGCAGTCGGCACCAGCGGTTCATGATACCGCGAGTGCTTCCCAACAAGAGATTGCAGACTTAGAGGCGACGGTTAAACAGCTACAGGCAACGGTTAAGGAATTACAAGCACGACCAGCCGCGGCGGCCCAACCTGCCAAGACAGTTAGCCAACCCCGTGTTCAGCAACGGAAGGTGGCGGTAAAACTTAGTCAGATTAACCCAGTCCTTGCAAAGGCAACTCGTAAGGACCTGGTGGAGATTCAGGGCTTGTGGCAAGAGTTATTGTCAAAGCTTAGTGTGCCACAACGTTCACTCCTGCACGTTTCCAAACCCGTCGCGGCCAGCACGGATGGCGTAATCGTTGCCTTTGACTACGCCTTCTTATTCCAGCAGGCAATGGATGATTCGGCCCTCTTAGCCAGTATGGAACAGGGCCTCCAAGAGTTAACTGGTAATGAGCGGCGCGTAGTGTTTGTGCCCAAGGATAAGTGGCCCCAAATTCGGCGGGAGTACATTAAAGAGCACGGGCTCGATAAGCACCGGCCGACCCGGCAGCCAGCCGCTGCTACGGCACCACAGGCACCAGTCACCCAGGCAACTAACGCTAATAGCGAGCCACCGGTAAAAAGTGATGCTAGTGAGCCACCGCTGCCACCGGAGCCAGCGTCCCCAGCACCGGCTGCTAGTGAGCCGGATACGGTAGCTAAGGCGCGGGAGCTTTTCGGCAATGACATTGTTAAGGTAGAAGATAATTAAAAGAGAAAAGGATGATGGAATTATGATGCGTGGAATGAATATGCAACAAATGATGAAGCAAGCTAAGGCAATGCAAAAAAAGATGATGGCTGAACACGAAGAATTAGCCAAGCAAGAGTTTGTTGGTAAGGCACCGGATGACATGGTAACGGCCAAATTTAATGGTGATAAGACCCTGCTGGATTTAAAGATTAACCCAGCGGCAGTTGACCCGGACGATGTTGACATGCTCCAAGATTTACTGGTAGCAGCAATTAACGATGGGTTAAAGCAGGTCGACGAAGCAACGCAACAAAAACTTGGTAAGTATACCCGTGGTATGGGGATGTAATTAAATGCAGTACCCAGAACCACTAGCAAAGTTAATCGAGAGCTATACTAAGTTACCGGGAATTGGGCAAAAAACGGCCACCCGCTTGGCGTTTTATACGTTAGGCATGCAGGAAGACGACGTAACTAATTTTGCTAAGTCCCTGTTGGGGGCCAAGCGGGACCTTCATAATTGCAGCATTTGCGGTAACATAACTGAAGATGACCCCTGCCCAATTTGCCGCGACAAGAGTCGTGACCGTTCTAAGATCCTAGTAGTTGAACACTCACAAGACATTATGGCATTAGAACGGATGCATGAATATCACGGTCTGTACCATGTCTTAAATGGGGTAATTTCGCCAATTGCGGGGACTGGCCCCGAGGATATTAACATTGCCAGTCTTCTTAAACGGCTGCAGAAAAATGAAGAGGTAAAAGAAGTGATCATTGCCACGAACGCCTCGTCAGATGGTGAGCTAACCGCTGGCTACCTGGCTAAGTTGATTAAACCGGCACAGATCAAGGTCACCCGGTTAGCGCATGGTCTTTCCGTCGGTGCCGACATTGATTATGCCGATGAAATGACCTTGTTTAAGGCAGTTCAGGGACGAACGGAGATGTAGCAATGCTATTTAGTCATCCAAAGAACCAAGTTGAACAAGAACGTAACCAGCGTTTGTTAGATACTATTTATGACACTAAGGCTAGTTGGGACCATGCACAGGAGACCCAGGTGGCGGTATATGAGGCTAACATCAGTACTGAGTTACGCGATCGGACCAAGATCCAGGAGCAAAAGTACCTGTACCTCTATAAACTGGCCAAGAAGTACCATGTCCATGGTCAGTTAAATAAGGGCGTCATCAGTCATTAGGAGTTAGAGTATGGTAGGAAAATTTATTTCATTTGAGGGACCGGATGGTGCAGGGAAGACCAGTGTCCTTCGGCAAATTAAAGCGGATTTAGAAAATGAACTAGGCACCGAGCAGGTAATGTATACTCGCGAGCCCGGTGGTAATCATATTTCTGAGCAAATCCGTCAGGTACTCTTTAATCCGGAAAATACGGATATGGATGGGCGGACAGAAGCGTTGCTATTTGCGGCTGCCCGGCGGCAACACATTGTTTCTGAGATTGTCCCCGCACTCCGGGCCGGTCAGGTAATCTTATGTGATCGCTATGTTGATAGTTCAATTGCCTACCAGGGAGCCGGTCGCCAGTTAGGTGAAGATGCTATTTGGCAAATGAACCAATTTGCTATTGACGGACTGCTCCCGCAATTAACGGTCTACTTAGATATCGAATCAGAGATTGGCTTACGGCGAATTGCTGAGCACCGGGCTGACCAAGTTAACCGGTTAGACAAGGAGAAGCTTTCCTTTCACCGGACCGTTCGGCAGGCCTACCTCCGCTTATACCACCGTTATCCAGAAAGAATTAAACTAGTCGATGCTAGTCAGCCGTTAGCTAAGGTGGTGGCCGATGTTCGCCAAACAATTCATGCCCGGTTCCCCGACCTGTTCGTAGAAGAAAGTAAGAGGTGATTGTCATGAAAATGATCATAGCAATTGTTCAATCCAAAGACAGCAACCGGCTAAGGAAGGCCTTTAATAAGGCTGAAATTCAAGTAACGCAGCTGTCGACGACGGGAGGCTTTCTCCGTGAGGGGAACGCCACTTTCCTTATTGGGGTTAAGGATGAACGGGTTGATGATGTTTTAGAGATCATTAAGAAGAATGCAGAATCACGGGAGCAATACGTCACTTCCCAAATGCATATCGATGTTGAGGGTGGTTCAGCCTTTCCGGTTAACGTCCGGATTGGTGGTGCCACGGTCTTTATTTTACCGGTTGAAAAGTTCTTGAAGTTTTAAGCAGGTGAGTGATTAAGGTGGCTAAGGGACAAGTAAATCGTGCTGAACAGCTCCAGCCGGACCTAGTGAACCGCTTGAAAAGGGTGATTGATAACCACGAACTAGCCCATGCATACTTGCTAGTTGGCCCAAGTGGGGCGGGTAAAACTGCCGTTGCCCGGTGGCTGGCATTACGGCTTTTTTGTTTACATCCCCACAATAACGAACCTGACCTGACCTGCCCAGAATGTCAACGGATCCTCAGCGGAAACCACCCGGATATCGTGGAAGCGGCTCCGGAGGGACGGCAGATCAAGGTTGACCGGATTCGTTACCTAAAGAGTGAGTTTACCAAGAGTGCCATGGAGGGGAGCCAAAAGCTCTTTATCATTAAAGAAGCTGAAAAGATGACGACCAGTGCGGCTAATAGCCTGTTGAAGTTCATCGAGGAGCCTGGTCCAGGGACCTACATTTTGATGCTAACGACCAATAAGAGTGCGATCCTTCCCACGATCCAGTCCCGGACCCAGGTGCTAGAGCTGGCACCGCTTAACCGGCAGGACCTATTAAATGTGATGGCAGATCATGAAATTAGTTCTGGGCAGGCCCAGGTAGCGGTGGGGTTAACGGATTCAGTGAGTGACGTTGAACGCTGGTGTGAGGATGACTGGTTTGGCAAGGCCCTACAGGGAGTTGCCCAGTGGTTCCGGCATGCTAGTGCGGGGCAGATGATGGCCTTTGTCGATGTCACTACTTCCCTGGTAAAGTTAGCCAACCGGGAACGGGAGCGACAGCAGGTGCTCTTAGACCTAATTGCACTAATCTGGCGGGATACCCTGTTAAGTGCGAATGGAATTCGGGATGCCAGTCGACGACACTTTATTGCGGAACAGCAGTTGGTTGATGAGGTCGGTCAGCGTTATTCGATGGAGCAGCTACTGGCCGTCAGTCAACTGACCCTCCGGACACGGCATGAACTAGAGCAAAATATTAGTTTTCAAAACGTAGTCGAAGAGTTAACGATTAGGATTGTAAAAGTATTGACGAATTGAGGGAGGCACGGTCATGAACGGTGACCAACAACGAAATGGTATTTATGATAACCTGGCCCGGCTTGGCGCTCACCTCACGGAGATGGGGGATGAACTGGCGGCACTAAAGTCACAGTTAAACGTTGCCCTGGCGCAAAATGCTGAACTGACGATTGAGAATAAGCACTTGCAAGAGGCAATTAAGAAGCTACGTGATGAACGTGGTGAACAACAACTGACGACGGGCCGGCGGACGCTAAATGAGCTTTACCATCAGGGCTTTCATGTCTGCCGTAAGCACTTCGGTGAGCGGTTGGCACCCCACGAAAGCTGTATTTTTTGTGATGAGGCCATCTTTAGTGGGATGGATGGACAGAAAGGTAAGCAGGAATAGTTAATATGCAGCAAATTAGTAGTTTTAAACCGGTGGAGACCGGTCGTTTATACCTTGTACCAACCCCGATCGGTAACTTAGATGATATGACGATGCGGGCGATCAAGACGCTAAAGGAAGTTGACCTAATTGCGGCCGAGGATACCCGGCATACGCAGCAATTATTAAACCATTTTGGTATTACTACTCGGCAAATTAGCTTCCATGAACATAATACCGAACAGCGGATCCCGGAATTAATTGCCAAGCTAAAGGCGAACGTATCGATTGCCCAGTGTAGCGATGCGGGGATGCCCTCCATTTCTGACCCCGGAAAAGAATTAGTTGCGGCGGCGGTTAAAGAGGGGATCCCGGTTGTTCCTCTTCCGGGGGCTAACGCCGGATTAACCGCCCTGATTGCTTCCGGATTAGTTCCCCAACCCTTTTACTTCTATGGCTTTTTAGAGCGGAAACACCAGCAACAGGTAACCGCGCTGCAGGAATTGGTGAACCGTCCCGAAACCTTGATCTTTTATGAGGCCCCTCACCGCCTTAAAAAGACTTTGACAACGATGGCGGAGGTATTTGGCCAGGACCGCCCAGCTGTTTTGGCGCGGGAGCTAACGAAGCGGTATGAGGAATTCAGTCGGGGGACGCTTCAGGAACTTCGCGATTATTTCAATGACCACCAGGCGCGGGGGGAATTTGTCGTCTTAGTGGCCGGCAATGACCACCCGGTGACCGAGCAGGCGGCGAGTGAGCAAACACCGCTTGAGCAGGTTGACGCGGAAATCGTTAAGGGCCTGTCAACGAACGCGGCGATTAAATTAGTAGCTAAGCGCAACCAGCTAAACCGCCAGGAACTATACCGCCAGTACCACCACATAGGAGAATAACTTTGACAGAATTAAAACAGGACGCTAATTGTTACGAAATGCAGCACCAGCTGGCATACTATGAATGTACCGACTCGGGTCACCCCAGCATGAGTATGGTCTTTAGCATGATGACAATGGTTTCGGACGCCCATTCAATTGCCCTGGGCTTGAACCATGACGTTGTTACCGTGACGGGGGGAGCCTGGGTAGTAATTGGTTACGAAGGGCACTTTGCTAAAGAGCAGCCGACCTTTGGTGACCAAATTATTATCGGTACCCGGGCAATTGCCTACAACCAGTTCTTTGCCCTACGGGAATTTTGGCTCTGTGACCCCGAACACCGGCACGACTTTGTTCGCCTACGCGCGATGTTTGTAATGATGAATCTGACCAAGCGGCGCTTAATGCGGATCCCCGAACAACTCATCACCCCCTTTAATTCCCCACTCAAGAAGCGGTTGCCACGGTTGGAAACACCGACCGAGTTGGGGGATGACTTTACGAGTCAGGATTACCGTGTCCGGTATTTTGATATTGATATTAACCACCACGTTAATAATGCCCGTTACTTTGACTGGCTGCTTGACCCACTAGGTGCGGACTTTCTACGGCGCTACCAGCCGGAGACGCTTAAGATCAGGTACGAAGAAGAAGTCCAGGAAGGGGCAATGGTGGAAAGCCGGTACCGGATTGAACACCGGTCGGACCAGCAACTTACCACCATTCATGAGATCTGGTCCGCGGGTAAATGCTGTACGGCGGCAGAAATTAGCTGGCAATTATTGCCAAAGTCATAATTTAAAACCTCGTCTAACTAGTTTAACTAGTAGGACGAGGCTTTTTTAATCTGTTCAATAAATCTTTAGCCGAGTTTAATCTTGGGCTATAATAAAGAAAATAATATGTGCCATGTAGAGGAGGGGTACAATGACTAAATCATTAGCCGCCGTAATCTACCTGGAGCCTGACCAGGTAAGTTTACGGATTATTGAGCAGCCCAGTTTAAAAGTCGTTAATAATGTCCAGTCAGGTGCCATGATGGTCGGTACCAAGCAAATTGCTAACTATGCTGAGAACATGGCAGCAATCGTGAATAATATTGAAGGCTTTAAGCAACTCGTGAAAGATTATCAAGTAAAGAAGATTTCTTTTTACGGGGCACTAGAAGACCTCGATGAGATTACCGCGCAGTACGTTGCCGACCAGTTGGAGGTTCGCACCGGACTAAAGATTCACTGGCTAAACAATAACCAGCTGATGGCGCAATCGATGAGCTGTGTCGTGTTAAAACTAAAGGAGTTTCGGAAATTAAGTAAGCACTGCCTATACCTGGTAAGCCTGGGGCTTGATACGATGACCCTGGCCTTTTTCCATCACGGCAACTTTGAAACTTTGTGGGAACTTGACCTAGGTGGTGCTCAGATCAGTCACCTTGTCGACCGTCTGCGGCAGACCACGACTAATCCGCAGGAAATAATCCAGGATTACATTAGTAGTAAATTTGGCTACATTGCACCGGAGCTGATCCAGAAGAAGAAGACAACCCTGTTGATTCAGAATGCGCCGACCCTTGCTAACCGTTATATTAAGAAGGGGGACCACCTAGGAGAAATCCCCCGGTCGATCTTTAACAACCCGATTGACCAAATCGACCTGCTAGCACCGGCCGAACGGATGTGGGATGAGTTTACGATCGATGATCGTCAGCAACACCTGCTGGTGCCTAACTACCTGGTCATTGCCCGGGCCGAAGAGTTGATCAACCCAACGAATGTTTACGTCACTGACATTTCGGTAATGGACGGGCTAACAAACGGGATTGCGGTGCAAAATGACCAGTCCCGGCAGCAAATTCAGAAGATGATTCGGACATCAGCGGATGATTTGGCCCAACGTTACGGTGTTAATAGTGCCCATAAGCAGTTTGTTACTAAGTTTGCGCTACAATTTTTTGACCAGTTACGGCCAATTCACCGCCTGGGTAATCACGAGCGACTGCTACTAGAGATTGCTTGCAAGATCGATGACATCGGTAACTTTATTAACCAGAGCGGTCACTACCGCCATTCGGCCTATATCTTACGGGCCAACTCCATGATCGGGTTATCAGATGAGGATAACCAGATTATTGCGGAAGTGGCCCGTTACCATAGTACGGAGTCACCAACGGCCCTTCAGCCGCATTATCGCCACTTGGATGACGATATTCAATTGACGATTGCTAAACTGGCCGCCATCCTGCGGGTGGTTGACTCACTCGACGACTCACGCCAGCAAAAGATTAAATCAATTAGCTTGAAATTAACACGTGATGGCCGGTTAAAGATCCAGGCCTCCGCCACTGACGATTTAGTCTTGGAAAAATGGTCATTTAGTTCTAAGGCCAGCCTGTTTAAAGATGTTTATGGAATTCAGCCGGTTTTAGTTGAGAGGAGCAATTAAGGATGTACAAAGATTTTTACAAGCCAGAAAACTATGTGAACCGGGAGCTCAGTTGGATTGACTTTAACGGCCGAGTCCTGGAAGAAGCGACGGACAAGGGGAACCCCTTACTCGAGCGGGCTAATTTTCTAGGAATTACCCAGAGTAACGTGGATGAATTTTTCATGGTGCGGGTGGCTTCACTCCACAAGTTAGCAGCAGCCAACGTGACCACGACCGATGCTTCCGGTTTGACTCCGGAAGAACAGTTAAATGCAGTTAACCGTAAGGAACACCGGATGGTAACAAAACGTTATGAGATTTATAACCAGCAGGTGCTCCCCCAGTTGGCCGCTCAGCAAATTAACATTTTGCACGTTAAGGATTTAAACCAAAAGCAATATGAGTTTATCCACCGGTACTTTAATGACGAATTGATGCCAGTCTTAACACCGATGGCTGACGACAGCTCGCGCCCGTTTCCGTTTATTTCGAATAGCTCGTTGAACATTGCCGTTCAGCTGCGGCGTGATCCAGAGGCCAAGACCGTCCTTAGGCATGAAACCCTGGAAGGTGACCAGGAAGTAGACCGGGAGCAGGCTGAACCGCACGATGACCGGCAAGAACCGGATATCAAGTTTGCGACGGTCCGGGTGCCAGAAATTTACAAGCGCCTGGTCCGCCTGCCTGGTGAAAATAACTTTATCTTAATTGATGACGTTATTAAGGAATTCATGAATTTCCTCTTCCCGGGCTACCAGATTTTAGCGAGTGCCACCTACCGGGTAATGCGTGATATGGACCTTGACGTGGCCGAAGAAGATACCTCTGACCTCCTACGGGCGGTTAAGCACCAGCTCCGGGAACGGGAACACGGTCAGGTAATGCGGCTTGAAGTGGAACATGACATTGCCAGCTGGCTAGAGGACCAGCTGATTGACAACCTACACGTTAGCGAACGGTCGATTTACCGGGTTGATGGGCCGGTGGACCTGACATTTCTCAAGAAACTTTCGGGAATGGTCGACGGTCATGATGATTTGCGGTACAAACCGTTTAAGTCCTACCTTAACCCGGCTCTCGATATGGAACACAACATCTTTAAATCAATTCGGCAACGTGACTACCTGGTCCAGCACCCTTATGACAACTTTGATGCCGTGGTTAACTTTATTCATCAAGCGGCCACTGATCCGGCGGTTTTGGCGATTAAGATGACCCTGTACCGGGTTTCGGGAAATTCACCGATTATTAAATATCTCGGGATGGCGGCCCAACAAGGAAAACAAGTGACCGTCTTGGTGGAAGTCAAGGCCCGGTTTGATGAACAGAACAATGTTCGTTGGGCACAACGACTGGAGCAAATGGGCTGCCACGTTATCTACGGTCTGGTTGGGCTGAAGACCCACTGTAAGGTTGCCCTAGTAATCCGGCGTGATGAAGATGGCCTCCGTCGTTACATGCACCTGGGAACCGGGAATTACAATGATGTCACTGCCCACTTCTACACTGACATGGGGATGTTTACCTGTGACCATGAACTCGGGGTTGATATGACGAACCTCTTTAACATGCTCTCCGGATTCGCCCGGCCACCATACTTTTACAAGTTGCGGGTATCACCAAACGGGATCCGTAATTTTATCAACGAGAAGATTGATGACCAGATCAAGGTTGCTAAAAGCGGCAACCCGGCCCTAATTCGGATGAAGATGAACTCATTATCTGATAAGCAGATTATCGCCCACCTTTATGACGCGGCTGCTAATGGGGTGAAAGTGCAGCTCCTGGTTCGGGGGATTACCTGCCTGCGAAATGACTTGCCAGAACTGCACGACAACATTGAGGTTCACTCGATTGTTGGCCGCTTCCTTGAACACTCCCGAATCTACTACTTTGCTAGCAACGGGCACGAGGAGATTTACTTAGCCAGTGCTGATATGATGACGCGGAACCTCAACCGGCGGGTAGAAGAGCTTTACCCCGTTACCCAAGACGATACGAAGGCGCGGGCTATTCAAATCTTTAACATTATGTGGAAGGATAATGTGAAGGCCCGGATCCTGGTGGGGGACCACTATGAACGGATTGATCGTGGGGATGCGGCGCCATTTAACTCCCAAGAGTACTTTGTCCATGAAGCAATGGAACTAAACCGGGAAGATAGTCACCAGCAAAAGGCCCGGCGTCATTTTCCAACAGTCTTTGAAACCCTCTCAAAACACGTTCCGGTGTTACACTTAAAGGAGAGGGGAGACGATGATAACGAAGGCAAGTAAATTTGCGGTAATCGACCTGGGTTCCAATTCAGTGCGGTTAAAAATTAGTACTATTATGGCAGATGGTTCAGTGGTGACGGAGCAGTACCTAAAACGGTATGTCCGCCTGTCATCAGAAATGGGGCCGGAAAAGATCCTTAAGGATAAGCCCATGGCCCGGACATTGGCGGCCCTGCAGGAATTTCGGACGGTTTGTGACCAGTATGATCATTTAAAAATTATGCCCGTTGCGACGGCCGCGGTGCGGCAGGCTAAAAACCAGCAGGAGTTCTTACAACGGGTTAAACAGACAACCGGATTTGATATTAAGGTAATCTCAGGTGAGCAAGAAGCCTACCTTGACTATGTCGGGGTTGCTAATACCTTGCCGGTCAAACACGGTCTGATTATCGATACTGGTGGTGCCAGTATGGAATTAATTGGGGTTGATAATGGCGCGGTCGAGGAAACGGTTAGTATTCCGCTGGGATCAGTGATCTTATCACAGCATTATCAACTAGGTGATCAAATCAACCCGGCAAACCTCTTTGACGCAATGGTAGAAGTGGATGAGGCCCTCTCCCATCAACAATGGTTAAGCCGCTTCCGGCGGACCAATATCATTGCCCTGGGGGGATGTAACCGGGCGCTGGCTAAAATTTATCGGTGGCGAAACGCCGTTGATAATACCCCCGCACCCATTCATGGTTTAACCCTGTCATCCGGGACCGCTTTTGGCATCATGCATGAACTCTTAGAGCGTAGTCGCGAAGAGCGGGCCACTATCCGGGGAGTGAATAAGGAGCGGGCAGACGTAATTGTTGGTGGCCTGTTACCGATGCTGGCCCTCATGCGGCAGCTAGCGATTGATGAAGTTAAATTTAGTAATAGTGGTTTACGGGAAGGGCTACTATTCAAGTACCAAGAGCAGTTGCTGGACTTCGACTAACTTTTACTTAATTTTACTAAAATTTACTAATTTTTTTAGTTAGTCTGTGCTACAATCAAGATGAATGAAATGTAAGCGCCATTATTAATGGTGGTCGCTGTAGCAAGGAGGAAACAAGATGGCAATTCTGGTTGCTGGGGGAGCTGGTTACATTGGTTCCCACATGGTTAAGAATTTAGTTGAACATGGTGAAGACGTTGTGGTAGCGGATAACCTATCTACGGGCCACCGGGCAGCAATCAACCCCAAGGCCAAGTTTTACGAAGGCGATATCCGTGATCGGAAGTTTTTAGATAAGATTTTTGATAATGAAGATATTACGGCGGTGGTTCACTTTGCAGCCTTCTCAATTGTTCCTGAGTCAATGAGTAAACCACTGAAGTACTTCGATAACAACACTGGTGGGATGATTACCCTGCTAGAAGCAATGCATGATCACGGGATCAAGTACATTGTCTTTAGCTCTACGGCGGCTACTTATGGTGTTCCTGAACACATGCCAATTAAGGAAACTGATCCCCAGAAGCCAATTAATCCATACGGCTTAAGTAAGCTGATGATGGAAAAGATGATGGCCTGGGCAGATAAGGCTTACGGGATCAAGTTTGTCGCACTGCGTTACTTTAACGTAGCCGGGGCTGCTCCTGATGGGACAATTGGTGAAGACCACGGTCCAGAAACGCACCTGGTACCGATTATCCTGCAAGTTGCTCAAGGGAAGCGGCCAGAACTGTCGATCTTTGGTGACGATTACAACACTCCAGACGGCACGAACGTCCGTGATTACGTTCACGTAATGGACCTGACCGACGCCCACATTTTGGCGCTCAAGTACCTTGAAGCGGGCAACAAGAGTAACGCCTTTAACCTTGGTTCTTCGACCGGTTTCTCTAACAAGCAGATGTTGGAAGCCGCTCGTGAAGTTACTGGTAAGCCGATTCCTGCCAAGATTGCACCACGGCGTCCCGGGGACCCCGACTCACTGGTTGCCGCTAGTGACAAGGCCCGGGAAGTACTCGGCTGGAAGCCAAAGTACGATGATGTCCACGATATTATCGCCACGGCTTGGAAGTGGCACTCTACCCACCCAAAGGGCTATGATGACCGCGACTAGTAATTAAAAATACCTAACAATAAGAAGCGACCACGATGACCAGGATGGTTATTGTGGTCGCTTTTACGGTTTAGTATCCAAAGTGGAACGGGTGTGATAAGATGTTAATGATTGAAAGGATGATTGATAATGAAAGTACTTGCCATTGATACCTCAAACCATCCAATGAGTGTGGCACTGGTTGAAGATGACCAACTTTTAGCAACGACAACACTGAATATGGTCAGAAATCACAGCATCTACCTGCTGCCCACCATTAACCGCTTGTTTGAACTAGTAAAGTGGCAACCGACAGACATTGACCGGGTGGTAGTAGCCCAAGGTCCCGGTTCATACACGGGAATTCGGATTGCCGTCACCACTGCTAAGACACTCGCGGATAATCTCAAGATTGAGCTAGTTGGTGTTTCTAGTCTGGCAGTAGTTGCAAGAAATGTTGTACCGACAACCGCTCAAGTGATTGTTCCCTTCTTTGATGCCCGGCGGGGGAACGTCTTTGCTGGTGCTTACCAGTGGCAGGCTGGCCAACTGGTTAACCTAATTGCTGACCAACACCTAGCAATGACCACCCTACTAGACCAACTAGCGAAGGTCGATCGACCAGTGACGTTGGTTGGTCACATGACCAAGCGGATTAAGGACCAGTTTGAACAATTGCCGGCTAATGTTTCTTTGGCACCGCGTGCTTACGGAATTCCGTCGACCTATCAGTTGGCCCTGGCCGGAGAAAAGTTACCAGCTGTTCAAGAAATCGACCCATTTGTTCCTCACTACTTACGAATTACAGAAGCGGAAGCCAATTGGCAAAAATTACATCCGGGAGAAACTAAAAAGAACTATGTTCGAGAAGTTTAAGTCATGGTACCGTTGTAATGTCAATGCTCGTCACCAGCCTATTTTAGACTATAGTCGGCGTCTGATAATGATTAACGGGCACCACTATACCGTACGTCAGGCACGTGAAAGTGATATTAATGAACTGGTGACCATTGAGAAGCAAATTTACGGTACAGCACCATGGAGTTACGCGGCCTTCCAGTTAGAATTAGGGCGCCGTCATGACCGCTTGTACATTGTTGTGGAGCATCATGACCGGTTGGTAGGCTTCCTTGGGATGGCAGTGGATTGGTACCGGTTAGACCTGCATATTACTAATATTGGGATTGCGCCTGTTTGGCAAAAATGTGGGGTCGGTACCTATTTGATCAAGACCGCCATTGCCTATGCCCGCCACCTGCAACTCCATTCCTTAAGTTTAGAGGTCCGGGTTCACAACCTGGTGGCCCGGCATCTCTATGAGCAAATGGGCTTTCGCGAACACCATATTAAGCGGCGGTACTACCTAGATAACCATGAAGATGCCGTCGATATGCAAGCAGATTTACTGAGTAGAGGAGAGTACTAATGGCAGAACGAAATTTAATTCTGGCCTTTGAGACAAGTTGTGATGAGACCAGTGTGGCGGTAATTGAAAATGGCACCAAGATCTTGAGTAATATTGTGGCCACCCAAATCGATAGTCACCAACGCTTTGGGGGGGTCGTTCCAGAGGTGGCCAGTCGTCACCATATTGAGTGGATTACCCGCTGCATTGACCAGGCCCTTGCTGAGGCCGGAGTTGGTTATGATGACCTTACCGCGGTAGCGGTAACGTATGGGCCGGGCTTAGTCGGTTCACTATTAGTGGGGGTAACTGCGGCTAAGATAGTAGCCTGGTCACACCAGCTACCGCTTATTCCGGTTAACCACATGGCGGGGCACTTGTATGCGGCCCGGTTTGTTGGGGAGTTTAAATACCCACAGATGGCCCTGCTCGTTTCCGGGGGACATACGGAATTAGTCTACATGCCGAAAGAACATGAGTACCAGATTATTGGTGAAACCCGTGATGATGCGGCTGGTGAGGCCTACGATAAGATCGGTCGGGTACTTGGTGTTAACTACCCAGCCGGTAAGACGATTGATGAGTGGGCCACCCAGGGGCATGACGCCTTCCACTTCCCCCGGGCGATGGAAAAAGAGGACAACCTTGATTTCAGCTTTAGTGGACTTAAGAGTGCTTTCATTAACACCGTTCACAATGCGGACCAACGGGGTGAAAAGCTGGATAAGTATGACCTGGCGGCTAGCTTTCAGCAGAGTGTTGTTGATGTCTTAGCAGAAAAGACAATGCGGGCACTGGATGAGTACCCGGTTAAGCAGCTAATTTTGGCTGGTGGGGTAGCAGCCAACCATGGCCTGCGTAGTCGTCTCGAGCATGACATGCACCGCTACCACCCAACGGTCGCAATGTTACAGGCACCGCTGAAGTTATGTGGTGATAACGCGGCAATGATTGGTGCGGCCGGCTATGTTAACTACCAACATGGTGATCGTGCTGCCTGGGACCTGAATGCGGAACCCGGTTTAATGTTTGAACGGATGAAGTAATGGATACTGAGACATAAAAAGAAGCTGGGGAGTTCTCCCCAGCTTCTTTTTATATAACTTAGTTATTGTTAGCCTTGTTGACGGCGTCAATCACGGCGTAACGGAATCCGGCCTTTTCCAGGGCCTCAACCCCCCGGATGGTCGTACCACCTGGTGAAGTAACCTGGTCGCGGAGTTGACTAGGTGTGAGCTTGCTTTGGGCGGCAAGGGTACCACTCCCCTTAACCATACTAGCGATAAGTTGGTAGGCAGTGGTCCGATCAAGTCCATATTTAACGGCCGCATCACTTAACGCATCCATAAAAACGTCAACGAAAGCTGGGGCACAACCACCGACAACCCCGATAATGTCAAGCTGACTTTCAGGGACGGTGATCAGGTCACCCAGTTGGTTAAGAACATGGTGGATCCGGTCATAAGCCGGGGCCGGCAGCTCGTGAGGATATGCTAGACCGATTGTACCGGCACATACAGCAACCGGCGTGTTGGGGATGATGGCTGCGATTGGGTTCTGGGGAAGGAGTGCAGTAATGTCGGCCAGCCTAATACCAGCAGCGGCCGAGATTACTGCTGTCTGTGGATCTAAGTCACCGAATGACCTAATTACATCCAGGGTGACTGGCGCAGGGGTAGTTAAAATTACCACGTCTGGGTGTTGGCTGATGACCTCTTCGGCGGTGTGGTAGAGGGGGAATCCGTTGGCTGCAGCAAAGGTGCTGACGCGAGGATTGACTGGATTCATTCCGGATACCGAATCCTGCTTGCTCATTAAAAGACCCTTTATAATGGCCGATCCCATGTTACCGACTCCGATTACCGTGACTTTCATATCTTAATAACCTCCTTGCTAATAGTTTAATTTTACAATAGATCGACCGTCTTTTAAAAAATCTAAGAAAATATTGACATAAAATTAGAAGCAGATTAGAATATCGTTAAATGATATTGAACGAACAGTAGATGAGTACTTATTTGATAGCTTTCAGAGAATCCCTGTTTGGTGAGAAGGGATAAGCAAAAATGAGGAAGATGGTCTACCATTAGTTTTCACTGGCGAGCAATGGTTAGTCAGTGACGGCCCGATTCCGTTAGCAATCCGAAGTTCTGAACTTACTAAGGCTACTACTGCGAAGTAGTAGTAAATTAAGGTGGTAAAACGGGTAGCCCTCGTCCTTTGTGGACGGGGGCTTTTGTTTTTTATGAGGTGGTTATTGATGAAAATTAAAGTAGCACTAGCACAGTTTAATATTCAATTTGCGGATCCGGCGGCCAACCAGCAACGGGTTGCTGAGTTGACGGCCGAGGCCGCGAAGGGTGGTGCAGATGTGATCATTTTTCCCGAGATGTGGAATACCGGCTACGCACTAGACCAGCTTGACCAACTGGCCGATGAGGGTGGTAAGACAACGGCCCAACTCTTTTACCGCCTCGCCCGGCAAAACCAGATTGGTATTGTGGGCGGATCGGTGGCGGTTAAAGACAACGGTCATTTTTACAACCGGACGTTAGTGGTGGATCCACTTGGTCAGGTTGTTGGTCAGTACGATAAGGTCCACCTCTTTCGGTTGATGAATGAACACAAGTACCTGACAGCGGGAGACCAGGAAAACTACTTTCGCTTGGCGGGGGTACCGGGGGCAAGTTTCATTTGCTATGACCTCCGCTTTCCTGAGTGGGTCCGGACCGTTGCCCGGCACGGTGCTGCGGTCCTGTACTTTCCAGCCGAATGGCCAGCCGTCCGGATTCCCCAATGGGAGCTGATGCTTAAGGCCCGGGCGGTTGAAAACCAAGCCTTTGTCGTGGCGGTTAACCGGGTCGGGGATGATCCAGATAACCACTATAATGGTCACTCACTAGCAATCGATCCGTTGGGTAACGTAATCGCTGATGCTGGCGAACAAGACGGTATTACCTATGCCGAATTGGATCTCGACCAGTTAGCGACGGTGCGGGGACCAATTCCCGTGTTTGTTGACCGGCGACCAGATTTGTATAAATAGAAGAGAAAAGGGGAGATTGAGATGGAATTTCAACAGTCAAAATTACTTGATACTTTACCAAAACAGTTTTTTGCTAACTTAGTAGCGAAGGTTAACCAAAAGATCGCCGCTGGGGTCGACGTAATTAACCTTGGTCAAGGTAACCCGGACAAACCCACACCGGACTATATCGTTAAGGCGACGCAAAAGTGGGTGGCCGATCCGGCTACTCATAAGTATTCACCGTTTCAAGGGCTGCCGGACTTCAAACAGGCAGCGGCCGACTTTTACGCTGAAAAATACGGGGCCCACTTTGATCCGGTAAAGGAAGTAGCCATTCTCGGGGGCTCTAAAATTGGCCTGGTCGAACTACCATGGGCTTTGATGAATCCGGGTGATACCTACCTTCTGCCCGATCCCGGCTATCCAGACTACTTTTCTGGCGCCGCCCTGGGTGGGGTAAAGTTTGAGACCGTTCCGTTACTGGCGGAAAATAACTTTTTGCCGGATCTCAAGGCAATCCCAGCGGCGGTGGCTAAGCGGGCCAAGTTTTTCTACCTAAATTACCCTAATAACCCAACCGGAGCGGTAGCAACCAGGGAGTTTTACACGGAACTCGTGGCCTGGGCCAAGAAGTACCACGTGGGTATTATTAGCGATTTTGCATACGGAGCGCTAGGCTTTGATGGCCAGGCACCGGTAAGTTTCATGGAGATACCCGGGGCCAAAGAGGTCGGGATCGAATTCTATACCTTCTCGAAGACCTTTAATATGGCAGGCTGGCGGATTGCCTTTGCGGTCGGCAATGAGGATATCATTTCCGCCATTAACCTAATCCAGGACCACCTCTTCGTGAGCCTTTTCCCGGCTTTGCAACGAGCAGCAATTGACGCCCTCCAGGACCCCCAGCGGGACGCCGAAATTGCTAAGATTGTTGCCCGTTATGAGAAACGACGGAATGCTTTTGTCGATGCGGCCGCTAAGATTGGCTGGCACGCCTTTGTTCCTAAGGGGACCTTTTATGCTTGGATGCCGGTACCGGCGGGCTATAGCAGTGAGTCCTTTGCCGACCTACTGCTAGATAAGGCCGGCGTGGCCGTAGCCCCTGGTAACGGCTTTGGAAAGCACGGTGAAGGTTATGTCCGGATTGGGCTGTTGATTGCACCAGAACGGCTGGAAGAGGCTGTCGCACGGATCGCAAAGTTGCACCTATTCGATTAGAACCATAAGGAGGAAGAGAATTATGGCATTAAAGTATACAGTATTGGGCGCTGGCGCAATGGGACTACGCTTTGGGGTATTACTCCAAGAATTAGCGGGTGCCAAAGTTGACTTTGTTGATAACTGGGCGCCGCAAGTTGAAACGATTCAACAACAGAGAGGCGTTTATGTTTCCCGGGACCACGAAAACCGTCACTTGGTACCGGTCAACATTTATTCACCGGAGGACTACCAGGGGGATCCAGATGTCTTTATCGTTTTTGCTAAGCAGATGACACTGGATGATCTTTTAAAGCGTAGTGCCCATTTCTTCCATCCTGATCACCAGTATGTTTTTTCAGGAATGAATGGGATGGGGCACATCGAAAAGATTAACCAGTATTTCCCTAAAGAGCACGTGGTAGCAGGGACCTGCCTAATCGGAACGGTATTGAATAAGGCTGGTGATGTTGACTTTATCGGTAAGGCCGGGGCTGGTTCAATTAACCTGGCGGCCCAAACGGAAAAGGCCGATGAACGGGTCCAACAAATTGTGGCCGACTTTACCACGGCCAATATTAACCCCCATTTAAACAATAACTTCTTGGGAACCCTAATGACGAAGGTAGTCTTTAATTCCGTTATTAACACGATCTGTACACTGTTTGAAATTCAAATGGGACAATTTATTGATTATTCTGGTGCGGAAAAGCTGGGCAAGCAACTGATTAATGAGGCCTTTGACGTGGCTGAACGGGCTGGGATTCAACTACTAAGTACCCGGGAGGAAGAGTGGCAAACGATTAAATACGTTAGCGAAGTTACGAACCCCCTGCACTACCCATCGATGTACCAAGATATGACCAAGAACCGGCCAACCGAGGTTGACTACATCAATGGTTATATCTATGACCTGGGTAAAAAGTACAACTACGAGGCCAGCACGCATGACTTCTTGCGGAACCTGGTTCACCTGGCCGAAAATACCCGGAAATTCCGGAAGTAATAGTTTAAGGTTAATCATGTGGTATATAAACAGCTCCAGGGAGCTAGACAGAAGCCCCCGTGGGGACAAAACGAGGCCCAAAGTGCGGATTTCACCGGACTTTGGGCCTCGTTTGTGTATCGCGTTATTCGTTTTGATTGATATAAAGGGACTCGTGTAAAACTAGCTCTATGTCAAGGTGGGGAATTAACGCCGCTTTAATTTTGCTGATCAAATTCCTCCAGCTTTTCAGCGGCCGCGGTCCAAGCCAGCTCGACCTCATCTGATTGCGCTTGGAGCTGATCTAACTGCTTTTGGAGATCGGTTAATTTACCGATATCGGTAGCAATCTCAGGTTGGCTCATCTGCTCTTGGATAGCGGTTTGTTGATCTTCTAACTTGCTCATCTGCTCTTCTAGGTCGTCAACTGCCCGTTGGAGTTTCCGCCGGGCTCGCTGTTGGTCCTTGCTATGTTGGTAGGAACGCTTTCCTTGTGAACTAGTCGTCTTCTTACCGGTTGATTCACCACCGGTGCTCGGCGTTGGCCCCGTGCTAGCGGTAGCTGTCAGGTAGTCGTCATAGTTGCCGTCGTAGTGCTTAATACCATCAGCGTGCATGTCTAGAATGTCCGTCGCCACCTGGTTAATGAAGTAGCGGTCGTGGGAAACGAAGAGAACGGTGCCCGTAAATTCATTGATGGCACTCTCAAGGACTTCACGGCTGTCGATGTCCAAGTGGTTGGTCGGTTCATCAAGAATCAGAAAATTAATCGGTTTAAAGGATAACTTGGTTAACTCCAACCGGGCCTTTTCACCCCCCGACAGTTCATGAACGACCTTGTAAACGTCGTCGCCGACAAAGAGAAAGCTTCCCAGGAGGGAACGGATATCTTTTTCCGGAACTTCAGGGTGTTCATCCCAGACCTCATCTAAGACCGTCTTGTCAGGATGCAATTGCTGCTGCTCCTGGTCATAGTAACCAATTTCAAGGTTAGCACCCAGCTTAACCGTTCCGCTAATTGCCGGAATCTTATGGAGGAGTGTTTTCAAAAGGGTGGACTTACCAATCCCGTTTGGCCCGATAATTCCCACCCGTTGTGGTTTGCGGACCGCAAAGGAAAGCGGTCCGGCCAGGACCTGGTCATCATAGCCGACTTTTAATTGGTCGACATCTAAGACCTCATTACCGCTATCCTTATCACTATGAAAGTGGAAGTGGATTGACTGGTCATCGCTAGTGGGCCGTTCTAGGCGGTCCATTTTGGCAAGTTGCTTGCGCCGAGCCTGGGCCTGTTTAGTAGTTGAGGCCCGGACAATATTACGGTTAACGAAGTCTTCCAATTTAGCAATCTTTTTTTGCTGTTGGTCATAGTGCTTCCACTCGGCCTTAAGTCGTTCCTGCTTATGTTGAACGAACTGGGTGTAGTTACCGGTATAGTGGCGGAGTGTGCGGTTATCAAGATCATAAACATCCTTTACCACGTGGTCTAAGAAGTACCGGTCGTGGGAAACCACTAAGAGAGCGCCACTGTAACCTTTCAGGTAGTCTTCTAGCCAGGCGAGCACGCCCATATCCAGGTGGTTAGTGGGTTCGTCCAAGATTAGTAGGTTGGGCGCCTGTAAAAGAATCTTGGCCAGGGCGAGCTTGGTCTTTTGACCACCGGAAAGATCGTTGACCGGGGTGTCGTAATACTCCTCACTAAAGCCAAAGCCGGTGAGAATCCCCCGCATTCGGGACTCGTATTCAAAGCCCCCCTCTTTTTTAAACTTGGTTTGTAGGCGGTCGTATTGCTCCAGTACTTGTTGGTAATGGTCGGTGCTGGAATCAAGGGTGGCCAATTGTTGCTCTAGGTCATGAATCGTGGCCTCTTCTTGGTGGAGAGGGGCAAAGACCGTATCGAGTTCTGCCCAAATGTTATTTTGACTATCCAGCCCTTGATCCTGGGCCAGGTAACCGATGGACAGGTTCTTGACCTTGCTGATTGTTCCCTCATCGGGGGTGGTAATGCCAGCAATCATCTTTAAAAGGGTCGTTTTTCCGGCCCCGTTTCGGCCAACCAGTGCGGTCCGGCCATGATCTTGGATCTGTAAATTAATATTATGGAATAAGACGTCAGCGCCGAAGCGGCGTTCGACGTCGTTTGCTTGCAAAAGAATCATCTTGAAACCTCGCTCAATATATTCTGTTACTATTCTAGCAGATTTTACTCCACCACCAGCGACTAAAGTCACGGGATTTTCGTTTCGGTATTATTAAATTTTACTGAAAAGGTAAAATTATATTGTATATCACTTCACAAAAAGATGATAAATTGCTAGAATAGGTTGGAACTAAATTTCACAAGGCTAGTGTGCTTTATCTTTCTATCAAGTGAACCGTTTGTGATTGATGAGCAATAATAATTTACGAAAGGAACAAAAAAATGGCTACAAAGAAAATACCACGAGCAACCGCACGCCGGTTACCAATTTACTACCGCTATTTAACAATTTTATTAAATGCAAAAAAGGAACGGGTTTCATCCACTGAATTATCAGAGGCTGTCCAAGTGGACTCAGCAACTATTCGTCGTGATTTCTCCTACTTTGGAGAACTTGGTAAGCGGGGATATGGTTATGATGTTGCCAGCCTGCTTAAGTTCTTCAAGGGAATCTTACACCAGGATTCCCTAGTAAGTGTTGCATTAGTTGGGGTAGGGAGCCTTGGGAGTGCCCTGCTAAACTTTAACTTCCACCAGGATACTAATTTACGGATTAGTGCCGCCTTTGACACCAAGCCAGAACTGGCTAATAAGATCAAGAGTGGGATCCCGGTTTACCCGGCGAGCGACATTAAGAAGCAGCTACAGGAACAACAGATTGACATTGTCATTCTGACCGTCCCTGGTGAACACGCTCAGGCAGTTGCCGACCAGCTGGTTGAAGCTGGCGTCCGTGGTATCTTGAACTTCTCACCGGTTCGTCTGTCCGTACCAAAGGGAGTGCAAGTCCAAAATATTGACCTGACGAATGAGCTCCAGACCCTGATTTACTTTATTAAGAACTATGGGCCTGATGGTAATAAGAAGTAATTCGCAACGCCTATCATCTTGATAAGACGAGGGACTGTGACCGAAGTCATTGACGGCTTCAGTCACAGTTTTTTTAGTTTAACGGTCCGGGCAAACCGGTTCGCAGTAGTATTCCAGACGAAAAGTCAAAATTAGTCAAACTTTATTATTGCTTTTTAGGGGGAAGATGGTATAGTAGTAAATGTGGTTAGCACTTAAGACATGAGAGTGCTAAAGCTAAAAATTATAATTAACAAGATGGAGGGATTAACGTGTTAAAACCATTAGGAGACCGCGTTGTTCTTAAAGCTGAAACTGAAGAAGAAAAGACAGTTGGCGGAATTGTCCTTGCTTCCAATGTAAAGGAAAAGCCAACTACTGGTAAGGTTATTGCCGTTGGTGAGGGTCGGACCCTTGATAACGGTCAAAAGCTCACTCCAGCTGTTAAAGAAGGCGACCGGGTAATCTTTGATAAGTACGCCGGTAATGAAGTTGAATATGACGGTGAAAAGTACTTAGTTGTTCACGAAAAGGACTTAGTAGCAATCGTCGACTAGTTATCTAGTTATTAAATACGGAATAAAGAGAGAATTTAGTAAATAATTTTGAGGTGACAATTAATGGCAAAAGACATTAAATTTGCAGAAGATGCTCGTAGTGCCATGCTTGCTGGTGTTGATAAACTGGCTGACACGGTTAAGACGACGATGGGTCCCAAGGGCCGGAACGTTGTTTTGAGTCAAAAGTACGGTAACCCAACCATTACGAATGATGGTGTTACGATTGCCAAGGATATTGAACTGGAAGACCCATTTGAAAACATGGGTGCCAAGTTAGTAGCAGAAGTTGCTTCGAAGACTAATGACATCGCCGGTGATGGTACGACGACTGCCACTGTTTTGACGCAAGCAATTGTTAATGCCGGAATGAAGAACGTTACTTCTGGTGCTAACCCAGTTGGTATCCGTCGTGGGATCGACAAGGCTACTAAGGCAGCCGTAGAAGCTTTGAAGAAGATGTCACACGATGTTAAGACCAAGAGTGACATTGCACAAATTGCTTCAATCTCTGCTGCTAACCCTGAAGTTGGTAAGTTAATTGCCGACGCGATGGAAAAGGTTGGTCACGATGGTGTAATCACGATTGAAGATTCACGTGGTGTGGACACCAGCGTTGACGTGGTTGAAGGGATGAGCTTCGACCGTGGCTACATGTCACAATACATGGTTACTGACAATGACAAGATGGAAGCCGACTTGGACAACCCTTACATTTTGATTACTGACAAGAAGATCAGTAACATTCAAGATATCCTTCCATTGTTACAAAGTGTTGTACAACAAGGCCGGGCACTCTTGATCATTGCCGATGATATTACTGGTGAAGCTCTTCCAACCCTTGTTTTGAACAAGATTCGTGGTACCTTCAACGTATGTGCCGTTAAGGCTCCTGGCTTTGGTGACCGTCGGAAGGCTCAATTACAAGATATCGCCGTTCTGACCGGTGGTACGGTTATTTCTGATGACCTCGGCATGAACCTGAAGGACGTTACGATTGATCAATTGGGTCAAGCTAACAAGGTTACTGTTACGAAGGATGCTACGACCATTGTTGATGGCTCCGGTGCTAAGGAAGCCATTGCCGAACGGGTTGACCAAATCAAGCAAGCCATCGCTAAGACGACTTCTGACTTTGACAAGGATAAGCTGCAAGAACGTTTGGCAAAGCTTTCTGGTGGTGTGGCCGTTGTTAAGGTCGGTGCCGCTACGGAAACCGAATTGAAGGAAAAGAAGTACCGGATTGAAGATGCTTTGAACGCTACCCGGGCTGCTGTTCAAGAAGGTTTCGTTCCTGGTGGTGGTACGGCCTTGGTAAACGTTATTCCAGCACTAGAAAAGGTTGAAGCAACTGGTGACGAATTAACGGGTGTTAACATTGTTAAGAACGCCCTGGAAGCACCGGTTCGTCAAATTGCTGAAAATGCTGGTGTTGAAGGTTCCGTTATCGTTAACGAACTGAAGAGCCAAAAGGAAGGTGTTGGTTACAACGCTGCCGATGGCA
>NZ_JBJEEL010000042.1:0-8452 GCF_051873035.1 Limosilactobacillus sp. | reverse complement strand
AAAAGCCAATAACCACACGCCTTTGGCGTGATTATTAGCTTTCAAGTTTCAGTTAGTCAGATTAAAAGCGCTGCGAAAAGGCACGCTGTCACAATTCCGGTTTCAGTCATCACCGGTTCCCGCTACGTTTCGCTCCTTGGGGCCGGGGCACTAATCATTCGCCAAGTAATTGAAATGCCCAATGTAAACCTCGACTTTCAGTGGGCCAAAGGGATTGGCTAAAAACTGCTAGATGATTACTAAGATTTCCCGGGAAATTTTAGGATATATAAAAAGGCTCTAGTATTCGTAACTACGAACACTAGAGCCCCTTTTTATAACAAACTAATATTAGTCCCAACTATTACGTAACTTCATCAACTGGTGACTCAGTCCCTTAGTTTGGTTATATACCTGGTGGTAAACCTGGTAGAGGTCGTTGTACTTAGCAACTGCATCTGCCTGTGGCTCATAAGTCTTACCAAAGTGGACAAACTTCTTAGCACAATCCTGCAGTGTAGCATACCAGCCGAGTCCGACCGCCGCTAACATTGCGGCCCCTAGACCTGGTCCCTGCTCATTCGTTAATGAAACAACCTTCTTGTTAAAGATGTCAGCCTGGAGTTGGAGCCAGAAGTCACTCTTAGCTCCCCCACCGATGGCAACAACTGTATCAAAGTCTTGGCCGTGTTGGTCATAAATATTTAAGATGTCACGGAAACTGAAGGTAATTCCTTCAATGACGGCCCGGACAAAGTCATACTTATTCTGCATGCTATCGACACCAATGAAGCTCCCCCGAATATCGGCATCGGCGTATGGTGTCCGTTCCCCAACGACGTACGGTGTGAAGAGTAAGCCGTTCGCACCCAGCGGCCGTTTAGAGGCCCGGTTAACCATTTCAGTAAAGTCTTCATCCGCCGCGAAGGTGTGCTTAAACCAGTTCAGTGAGTGGCCAGCAGCTAGAGTAACCCCCATTGAGTAGTAAGTATCTGGGATAGCGTGACATTCATACTGGAGAGCACCGTGGTAATTAACATTAGCATCTGGTTCGTACTTGAGAACAACACCAGAGGTACCAATGCTCGACATTACCATGTTAGGCTTCAAGATCCCGGCACCAACAGCACCACAGGCGTTGTCACCACCACCGCCAAAGACGCGGGTAGTCTTCTTTAAGCCCGAGAACATTGAATAGTTATCCGTAACTGTCCCGGCCTCATCAATTGAACGGATCAGTGGTGGGCACATGGACATCGGAATATCAAAGGCGTCGCAAATTTCCTTGCTCCAGGTCCCCTTCTTAATGTCGTAGAGGACGGTCCCGGTTGCGTCGGAATAGTCAATCGCTTGCTTCCCCGTCATAACAAACCGAACATAGTCCTTGGGTAGCAAGAAGCTCTTGGCCTTAGCCCAGATCTCCGGTTGATTTTCCTTTACCCATAGTAACTTAGGTAAGGTGAAACCTTCCAAGGCCCGGTTACCAGTAATATCAATAAACTTGTCCCCCAGCTTATCCATGATTTCTTGGCACTGCTTAGTAGTCCGGGTATCGTTCCAAAGCATTGCGGGCCGCAGGACGTTACCATCTTCGTCTAAGAGCACGAGACCGTGCATCTGTCCGGAAAATGAAATCCCCTTAATTTCTTCGGCCTTTAAGCCATCACGAAGGATTAGACGGTCGATGGCAATGGTAGTGCCATAGAGCCAGTCACGGGGATCTTGTTCACTGTATCCTGGGTGTGGTTGGTGAAGTTCATAGCCATAACTTTGTTGGGCAACAATTTGACCATCCCGGTCCATTGCTGAAACCTTGACCGCACTAGTACCAAGGTCGACCCCAATAACGTATTCGTTCATTTTTTTCATTCCTTCCTAAGAAAAAAGGGTCGGGGCAAAGTTGATTGCCTCGGCCCTTTATTTTACGACAAATTACTACATGAGTCGTGAACATTTGGATTGATTTGATTGATAGTTAGTTTGTTGAACTGTGAGGAGTGTATTACTTAGCAAGCGTTTCAATCATGTAGTGGTTAATCGTGTCTTTGATTTCTTCAAGGTGGTCAGATTGAGTTGAAGCACGCAATTCGGATTGTGGCGTGTCAATAACCTTAGCTTCAAGGCTCTTGAAGTCTTCCTTGCCATCTTCGATGGACTTACCAAGACCTTCATCCCAGCTAGCGTAACGCTTCTTCAGGATGTCGTCTAAGAAGCCGTCTTCCTTCATTGCAGCAGCTACACGAAGACCAGCAGCGAAGCTATCCATACCAACAATGTGGCCGTAGAAGAGGTCTTCAGGCTTGAATGAAGTACGACGTGGCTTAGCATCGAAGTTCAGACCACCACGAGGTCCAATGCTACCATTTTCAATTACTTCCCACATAGCAGCAGTGGTTTCGTACAGGTTAGATGGGTATTCATCGATATCCCAACCGATCAGCTTGTCACCTTGGTTAGCATCAAGAGAACCAAGCAGACCAGCTTCACGAGCAACCCGAATTTCGTGTTGGTAAGTGTGACCAGCCAGGTTAGCGTGGTTACCTTCAAGGTTAAGCTTGAAGTCCTTGTCCAGGCCGTATTCACGCATGAAGTTGATGGTTGTAGCAGCATCAAAGTCGTATTGGTGAGTAGTTGGTTCCTTCGGCTTTGGTTCGAGCAGCATTTGTGCATCGAAGCCAATCTCGTTAGCGTAATCCTTAGCCATGTGGAAGAACTTGGCGATGTGTGATTGTTCACGCTTCATTTCGGTGTTCCAAAGTGATTCGTAACCTTCACGGCCACCCCAGAAGACATAGTTTTCTGAGCCAACCCGCTTACCAATTTCCAGGCTGTGCTTCAATTGAGCACAAGCGTAAGCGTAGATCTTAGCTGATGGAGCAGTACCAGCACCTTCAAGGAACCGTGGGTTAGTGAAGAGGTTGGAAGTGTTCCAAAGAACCTTCATACCAGTTGACTTTTGGTATTCCACAATCTTATCAACGATCTTGTCCAGGTTCTTGTTGGTTTCACGAAGAGTGTCACCTTCTGGAGCCAAGTCACGGTCGTGGAAGCAAAGGAAGTTAACGCCTAACTTCTTGTAGAATTCAAATGCGTAGTCAACCTTGGCAAGAGCTTGGTCCATTGGGTCAGTGTACTTGTCGTATGGACGAATAGCAGTACCATCACCAAATGGGTCAACCAGACGTTGGTCAAAGGTGTGCCAGTAAGCAACGGCAAACCGTAACCAATCCTT
This sequence comes from Limosilactobacillus sp., assembly GCF_051873035.1. GTDB lineage: Bacteria > Bacillota > Bacilli > Lactobacillales > Lactobacillaceae > Limosilactobacillus. The sequence continues at coordinate 5,241 of NZ_JBJEEL010000042.1, read as the reverse complement.
CATCTTCTTACCCAGAATTACTTCGTCTGGGTTGTAGTATTGATAGAACAAGCCGGACTTAAGGCTCTTGTGTGGGCCTTCGTATTTAATGTCACCAATGTTTTTCCATAAATCAGCCATAATAGATAGCCTCCTGAAATGATTTAGTTTGTATAAACAACTAACTTACAATGTTTAATATACACTTCCTTTCTGCTTTTGTAAACCCTTTCGTGACATTTATTTATTAATTTTTTCACAGTTAGTCGATCTAACCGTCCTCAAGCATTACTGTGCCGGCATTTAACGCTTTTAGGAAAAATAAAATTATTTTGAAAAGGCTGCCAAAAAGGCTCCTAATATTGGAAATTTTCCAATACTAGGAGCCTTTTGTGAGTATATTAACTAATTAACTAGTCTTAATTAAAACAACTTACTATTAGCATCATTGGCATCTGCGAATGGTCCGGCAGTCACCTTAACGCCATCACGGTGCTTACCAAAGAAGTCATGGTTAAAGACAATTGGTGTTCCGTCCGGATTCTCGTACTTTTCTTCCGGTTCAAAGGCCATCGCAATGGTCTTCGTCGAAATTACTCCATCCGTCTTTTCCGGCACGAAGTCATAGAGGTTGGTCTTTAGGTACAGACCATCGTCCCGCTTTTCTAGTGCCAGTTCAACCTGGTCCTTACCATCAACATACGGGTGGTCTTCCTTAGCCGTAGCTTGAGCGCCGTTTAAGTAGACGTTACCAGCTGACCAAACCGGCAGGTGGTTGTAGTAGTGGTCACTATTAGGCGCGTAAATTCCGCAGTAACCATCGAATTGCTTATCCCATTCGGTAAAGGTTGGGTAGTCACTAAATGGTTGGGTACCAACCGTAAAGTTGTAGTCATCCCAGTCATCCGGCTTATCCTTCATAGCGTCAGCGATCTTTTGCATCTCTGGACGGAGGTGTTGTTGAACAAAGATATTATTGTAGAACTTGTTGTCCCCATGTTGAATCGTCATGAAGCCCATCACCTTAGTTCCGTGAATTTCGTGATAAGGAGTGAACCGGTTAGATGGTAAGTTAACCGAATTATTATCGGTTCCACGACCGGTAGCGGTAAAGCTCCCGGCAATTAGGTTATGCACCATCGCAACCCCCTGAGCAGCAAAACGAATTGACCGTTCGGACAAGAAGAGGTTGTTATCAATCAGCGTAGGACCGAAGGAAACTTCAACCCAGATATCTTCACCCAGGCCACTAAGCAAGTCGCCAAGGTTATCCTTAGTCGTCTTAAAGTCGTTTGGCAAACTGTTGTGGTCAAAAATATTTTGAGTTACACGGGTTCCCTGGGCCTGCCAGTCGAGCCACATCCCCCGGGTACAGTGGTGAATATGGTTGTGGCGGTAGGTTACATCGATAGCCGCGTGCATCTTAATCCCACCAATTTCGGCCCCAGCCAGGTTTTGCCGGACGTTAATATCATGAATATCGTTATCTTCGATGGTTGAGAAGACCCCACCAAGGTGGCCAACGATACCAGTTTGGCCACAGTCATGGATATGGTTGCGCCGAATAATGTGCGAGCCGACGTGTTCCTTATCCCAACCTTCATAGGAGGCTTGGCAAATAGCATCCCGTTCCGTTTGGGTACCGTCCTTATACTTCCACTTTGACCACTTATTATCGTTATTTGGTTGAAGGTACTTACCAAGTGAAATTCCTGAACACTTGGAGTGGGCAATGTCACAGTCTTCAATAATCCAGCCCTTGGACCAGTGAGGACCGATCATCCCTTCTTGGTAAGCCGTCGGTGGTGCCCACTGAGTAGCCGCCTTATTGACGCCAAAGCCCGCAAGTGTGATGTAGCCGACACCTTCTTTTTGAGGGTAGAAACAGTTTTCCCGAACGTTGATTTCGACGTTTTCTTGTTGCGGATCCTTCCCTTGGAAGTTGGCATAGATCACCGTACTATCAGTGTCCTTATCCTGTTCGGTATACCAGGTATAAAGGGTCCGTTCAGGGTACCAGGACTTTTCGTTTTTGACTGGCTTCTTAACTTCATCTAAGGAGTTGACTTCGTATAAGGCCACGTCGTTTAAGTACACTTCACCGGTATGGGCCACAATACGGGCATCAAACCAGTCCCCGGCTACCCGGGTTGTGTAAGGGTTGTAGTCACCAAAAATGCTATTAGGAATAAGAGTCTTCCAAACATTACCAGCTACGTTTTCCCAGTCGGTAACCTTTTCGGCCCCGGTAATGACAGCACCCAGCGGTTCAGTTGACCGGTAAGTAATCCGGGCATCAGCAGTACCGGCATTCTTCGGGTCAACATTTTCACGGTAGGTCCCCGGTGCTACCAAGACGGTGTCACCAGGTTGGGCAATATCTGCGGCCGCTTGGATGGCGCGGAAAGGATGTTCGGCCGTTCCTTCACCGGCAAACGGTGCGTTGATGTCAACGTAAATCTTCATTTCAATCTTCCTTCCTATTTATTAGTTATTTGCTTCTTGGTTACGTTTATCTTCAATTTCGTGATTAATCTTGTCAACTTCTGGATCACTCAATGGGTACTTACTCATAATCCACATTGCGACTAGGGCTAATACGATTGGAATCCAAATCATCGAAATTGAGATACCGGTTAAAGCAGACTTTGGTTGGGTGGCATTATTACCGTTAAAGTGACAGAAGGCGTTGATGTAACCTGGAATAATTCCCCCAAGGGCCAGCCCAATCTTGAAGAATAGTCCCATGATTGAGTTGATAATTCCGGCAACCCGCTTCTTAGAATGCCATTCACCATAGGAAATAACTTCTGGAACCAATGACCACATGTAACCAGTAGCAGCGGTAATCCCCCATTGCATAATGAAACGACCAATGTAACCAAGAGCAATATTATTCTTAAAGCCAGGGAATGACCATACCCACAGAATCAATTGACCGATAATGAAGAGGATTAAGAAGAGGTAGAAGAAGCCCTTCTTACCAATCTTCTTCCGAATGATTGGCCACAGGAATACTAAGAAGATCCCCGGAATAGAACCAATCAAGTTAATTGAAGCCATCCATTCGGAGTGACCGATATTGTACTGAACAAAGAATGGCCATACAGTGTTACCGAAGAACATAAAGGTAAAGCCGATCAGGAAGAACCAACCGAGAATCTGCAGTGGTTTGTTATCAATTAATTCGTTCCACAGGTCAGAGAACTTAACGGAAGCCGTTTCCTCAGCAGTTGGCAAAACCCGTTCCTTAACACCGAAGTAGGTGCACAGTAACATAATGAAACCGATGATCATGTAAATAATCATTACCTTAAAGTACGCACCAGCAGCGTGTGGTGAGGCATAATTACCTAAATTCAGTTTGATACCAAACAAACCGATTCCCTTTAACTTCTTATCTGGTGAAGCCAGTTGAACAAATAATGGTAAGAAAGTATAAACTAACAAGTTACCAATGTTGGCTTCCGTCATCCGGACAGTCGTTAAGGTTGAAACTTCATCGTTGTCCCGGGTCAAAGAAGCATTCAAAGAACCATATGGGATATTAACGAAGGAGTAAATCAGTGCCGTTGCCAGGTATGATACGAAGGCGTAGATAACATTGCCCCGAACCGCCTGAATTGGTAAGAACACTAATGCACAGCAGATTGTTAATGGAATACCAAAGTAAATTAAAAATGGCCGGTACTTTCCACCATGTTTAAAGTGACTCTTATCAACAACCGTTCCAACCCATGGGTCCCAGAAAACGTTAACCCAACGAACGATTAGAAAGATGGTTGCCCCAGCGGCAGCTGAAATCCCGAATACTGTCGTTAGGTAGAATAGTAACATTGAACCAATCGTACCGAAGATCAAATTTTGTGCTAAATCCCCGGCACCATAACAAATACGTTCACGCCACGATAATTTCGCGAACTCATCTACTTTTTCAGTAGGTGCCTTTTCCATTTAGATCATCCCTTACTTTATAAACCACAAATCAAGATAGGTAAGTTAGTTGCATAAACAAAGTAATTACTTTATTTATGTTTTTATTGTATGCGGTTTCAGATTATAAAAATAGACCATAAGCTGACAGCAATTTGTCAATTTATGATCTACTTTCTTTTTGTTAATTGTTAAATACTATTCAAAATAGCCAACCCTATTCTTGGACCAGACCGAGCGTTTATGAACGGCCTGCTTCCGGTACTCGGTTGGTGTGTAGCCTGACCACTTCTTAAATTGCTTACTGAAAATCGAGATGTTTCCCGCACCGACCATGTACGCAATCTCTTCAATTGAGCTTCCAGAATCTTCTAGTAGTCGCCGGGCCTTCCTGTATTTCTCCCGGTCAATAAAGTGCAGGGGCGTAACCCCATAGACCTTTTTAAATACCCGGTGGCCATAACCACTACTAATGGCAAGTTCTTGACAAACATCACTAAAGTTAAATGACGGACTATGCTCATCGTCGTTAATACGCTTTTCAATTGCTAGCACAATATCCCGACCAATTTTAGCCTCTTTATTGGTGTATGGGATATCGTGTTTATAATTAATATCCGCCATTAGCTTATTTAGATCCCGTAGGTACTCCAAGAGGACAATTTCAATATTAACCAACGTATCAAAGGCGTTTTGTTTTTTGCGGCCCCGACTTAGGTCAACTATTTTATCCAGCATTTGATAGGATAACTTAGCAATTGGCGTGGCTGCTTTAAAGTGTTCGTTGGTAATTAAACCGATCATTTGCGAACGCAGCTGGGTATCTTCAAAGTCAAAGTGTAGACACATATAGGTCATCTTAGCAGTTGAACTAGCATTCCGGTTAGTGTGGTAAGTCCCTGGCGCGATAATAATTGCATCACCCGGGCCCAGGTCCATTGGTGCGTGATCCCTAATCTCAGTAATCTGATGGCCATCGGTTATAACCATCAATTCAAAAACTTTATGGCGCTGCTCAAAAAAGGACCAGCTACCATTAACGGTATGCTTGTGACCACCAAACATATACAGGCCCGATTCGATCGTCGGGATTGAAACAAAACTTTCCATTATACTTACCCCCTAAAGCGATCACGAAAACACTTTCATTTTTATTATCCTATTTAAAACCACTGCCCGTTAGTTCTATTTATAACCCTGATTTGTCATTTTGTGATCAAATTCATAAAATTTTATTGTTTTTTTATGATCTTAATTTGTTAAAAAATAAATTATAAGGTAGATTATAGAATGAAGTTAGCCACCCAGTTGGTGGTAAATAAAAAACGC
>NZ_JBJEEL010000041.1:0-8664 GCF_051873035.1 Limosilactobacillus sp. | reverse complement strand
TCAGTATTATTTATTTGAGTCCAGTGGCTAACTTATTCTTGAAATTTAGGACCAAGAACTTTTAAATAGGAACCATCAACCTAAGTAAAAAGCCAGCTTTTAAACCGTATTATAATAGGGACCTTTTAGGGTATTCCCCATATATATGGGGGTTAATTTCGTCAATATCATTATGAAACTTCAAAATCACCCGTATTCTTATATATAGGTGATTTTTCGTTATAATAAACCCCAAAGAGGTGACCAATAATGGCGGCTAAGTTAAACGATAAGTTCATCACGGACGTTCTTAACATGGTAGACCTAATCCCTGCTGGCCGGGTGGCGAGTTATGGTCAAATTGCCCGCTTAATATACCGCCCCCACAACGCCCGGCTTGTCGGTAAGGTACTTGGCAAATATGGCGGTACCGGTCACCATCCCTGCCACCGCGTCGTTACTGCCAATGGCCGTCTGGTTCCTGGCTGGATTGACCAGCGCCCGATGCTTGAAGCCGAGGGTGTACCGTTTAAAGATGAAAATCACGTTGACATTAATAAGTGCCGCTGGCCGGGGCTTTAGAATAAGGAGGGATTAGAATGGAAAATAAAATTATTTCACTGTTAAAGAAATCAGGTATCGACTACCAAGTAGTCCGGCACCCAGCGGTCTATACGGCGGCGGAGGCCGATAAGTATGTGACCGGCTACCACTTTGCCCGGGCTAAAAACCTCTTCCTCCAAAGCAAGCAGGGCTTCTTTCTCGTGATGCTGCAGGATAACCAGCGCCTTGATTTTCACTACCTGCGCGACCAATTGGCGACCACCCGGCTATCATTTGCCCGATCCAGTGACCTGGACCAGCAACTCGGTGTCCGCACCGGTGCAGTGTCACCCTTTAATCTAATCAATGACCAGCAGCATCAAGTTACCTTAGTTGTTTCCCGGGAATTATTAGCGAGTGATCCACTAGTCGGCTGCCACCCCAACGATAATACGATGACCGTGATCCTAAAATTTACGGACTTATTAAAAATTGTCCAGCAATGGGGTAATCCGGTCCGGCTGGTAAGCCTTACACCGACTGCTTAATTGGGATAATTGTAACTGACAATTACGACAATAATGAATAAAAAAGATTGCCCATCATGTTCCAAAAGTGGTAGAGTGGGAAACAGATATTATGATTGGGAGGGTGCTAGATGGCTGATAAATATGACCAAATCAAGTCGGCGTTAAAGGAGCCGGCACTTAATGCCAAAATGTTTTCTTGCCGGTTTGGCTTGGAAGCTAAAAAGCATCGGGTACTAACCAACGGACGCGCGAGTCGTTATCCATATCCGGCCGACCTGCGGACACGTCAGTATAACCTTTACCTGAATTCCGGTTTTACGGACGACATGATTGATTTTGAGACACCACCGGTAGTTGGGAGCAAGCCAGCTGTAATTAACCTAAAAATGCTGGAACAGATTATGATTGCCCACCTCCGTAGTGATGAGCGGCTTTGGCCTTTGAGTATGGCCCCAGCACCGCTATACCAAAAGGATCTGGATTACTTAAAGACCGCCTTCACTAAGCCGTGGGACCAGGAGAACCATGATTACCTGGGAAATAAATACGGAATTGAAAAGGAAATCATGGGTGACGTCCACATCAACTTTGGCCTAGATGATGACTTAATCACCGAACTTTACCACCGCTTCTACCAGGATGAATACCAAAGTGAGGTTGACTTCCGGAACCACCTTTACTTTAAGCTGGCCCAGACCTACTACCTTTACCAATGGCTTTTCACTTACCTGTTCGGTGCTAGTCCGGTCACGGAAGACATGCCTGATAGTTTTCCAGACACGCTAGAACTACCAGTGCGGAGCATTCGGGCTAGTGAGTTTGGTGATGACAACATTGCTAGTGAACGGATAACCTATAATTCATTGGAAGAGCATATTGATCAGCTACAGTCCTTTATGGATAATGGCACCTTCTACAGCCTCAAGGAATTCTTCGGCCCGGTTCGTTTACGGCGGCACAACCAAGATATGCGGGATCTCAAAGCTTCACTGGCGCAGGGGATCAATTACCTGGAGTTCCGGAACTTCGACTTGGATCCATTATCACGAACGGGAATTAGTGATGATACGTTGAACTTCTTGGAGTTGCTCCTCCTCGATGCATTGGTTTCACCGCTACCGGATAATATTGCGCAACGACTGGCAGCTGCTCGTAAGTTGAACAATGAAGTGGCCCTACAAAAGCCTAAGGACGAGACGGACCAGATGAAGGATGCGGCGACTGCCTTAATTGATGAGTTACAGAAGTTCACGGAAGACTTTAATGCGCCGCGTGAATTCCGTATGGCCCTGACCTTTGCCAAACGGCGGGTGGAAGATCCATCCCTGACCATTAGTGGTCAACTAGCGGACCGGATCGAAAACGGTAACCTCCTCTCCTTCGGGTTAAAGATCGCAAATGATCGTTACACCAACAACATTAGCTACCGCCATCCCCTCCAAGCCATCAGCAAGGACTACTCTGATGACATCCAAAAGCTTGTGCGGGCGGCGATCGAGCTCGGGGTTGAGTTCAACCTAGGGACGGACCAGGTCACGCTAGCCGTTAACGACCATCGTGAGGTTTATGAAGCTAATGCCAGCCTGGACCTTGCTAAAGGGGCCCGGCAGTTTGTCTTACAAACCTTCCCTGAAGCGGCTCGTTTCCAAGAAAAACAAGAATAATAAACAAGGGACTACTGACCTCGGTCACGGTCCCTTCTTTCGAACTAAGGTGATTTTATGCGGAACATTGGAATAATCGGTTTAGGCCACGTCGGTCGGCTCCTGGCTAACGAGCTGGTAATGACGGGGGCCGTGGATGAATTAACATTGATCGATCGCGATGACGATTTAGCGCTCGCTGTCCAAACCGACCTGGCGGATGCGGCGACAGTACTAGCGGCTCACCCGCAAATTGTTATTCAGGATTATGCGGCACTTGGGCGGGCACAAGTCTTAGTGGTTGCGGTTGGCCACAGTGCTTTAATCAAAAAAGAACCGATGGCGGAATTAGCCGAAAGCGGCCAGGCGGTAATTGACTTTGCGGACCAGGTTAAGCAAAGTGGCTTCCACGGGATCGTCCTCAACTTGACGAACCCGAACGAAGCAGTCACCGCCTTTTTACAACAGCAGTTGGCCCTGCCCAGCAAGCAGGTCTTGGGTATTGGAACCGTGTTGGAGACGGCCCGGATGCGCCGGGCAGTAGCCCACGCGGCACACTTATCTTCGGCCAACGTTACCGGCTTTGTCTATGGTCAACATGCGGGGCGGCAGGCCTTTGCCTGGTCCACGGTTCGGGTAAATGGCCAAAGTCTGACTGAATCAATCAATGGTCACCAGCTTGACGAGAGCCAATTGAAGATCCAGGCCGACTTAAGTAGCTGGTACACGCTCCATGGACTTGGTTATAACGCCAGTGCGGCGGTAGCCTGGGCCCAACGAATTATCGCGGCCATTTTAAGTGATGAACAACTCGCCTTGCCGGTAGCCATTTACCAGCCTCAGTATTCGACCTACGTTAGCTTTCCGGCCCTGATTGGTCGGCAGGGGATCGGTAACCTCCTTCTTTTGAAGTTGTTACCGGTCGAGGAGATGGCAGTCAAAACGGCTGCGGCGTCAATCAAACAGCAATTAAGTGTGTTACAAGAACTAGCAAAAGAGGGGGAAACCAATGACGATTAAAAGACTCGCAATTTACTGTGGTGCATTAAACGGACAGGGTAAGGACTACCTAGTTCAAGCCGAGAAGGTCGGTGAATGGCTGGCTGCCCACCAAATCGAACTAGTATATGGTGGTGGCCGGCACGGCCTGATGGGGGCGGTTGCCCGCGGGACGTTGGCTAATGGTGGCATCGTCCATAGTGTGTTGACCCAGGAACTTTATGACCGGGGCGTGGCACTAGCGGGTGTTACCGACCGCCAAATTATGCCGAACATGGACCGGCGTAAGGAAATGATGATGCAGATGGCTGACGGGATGATCGCCCTGCCTGGTGGGTTAGGGACGCTTGAAGAGATCAGCCAGGCTGCTTCCTGGGTAACGGTTGGTGACAACGCCAAGCCGGTTGCGATTTACAACTACCATGGCTTTTACGACGAACTAAAAAAGCAACTGGTGGCGATGAACCAAGCTGGCTTTTTAGAAGACTTATACTTAAATAATATTTACTTTGGTAATAGTATGGATGATATTTTAGAGTTTATGAAGGGTTACCAGGTACCGCACCACCGGACCTATGACAAATAACATTTAAAATAAAAAAACGCTGTTTAGCAGCGCTCCAAGATTATTGAACTGGTTGAATTGGGTAAACCTGATCGTCAGCTTCATCGGTTAAGGAAACTGGCCGTTGCTCGTTTGCCCGAATTGTAATGTGGTAACCAAACTTATCAAGAAATACTAGTTTGTCAGATTTAATTTGTTGAACCGTGGCCGGAATAACCTGATCGTCAATTCCCAATTTTAATTCAGGAGAAATGGTAATGCGATGGGAACGGTCACGTTCTTTGTCATAATATTGCCAGGTACCAGTGTAAAAAATTGGTAGCGCGGTGGTAGTGCTACTTTTCTTCGCGCGGCTGAACCCCAAAGTACTGCTGAGTCCAGCCATTAGTCCCGCGCCGAAAAGTAACATTCCTTTTTTCTTCATATTCCATCGTCTCCTCAAGGTAAGTATGTGATAAATCATTTGACTTCATGATCATTATACACATATTTGTGTTATGGAAAGATTTCAATTCTGTTAAAAACAAGAAATAATTGGTAAAATTAGGTGGAAAGAACGTATTTAGAACAAAGGAGAGAGTAGAGTTTATGCTTAAGTTAGGAATTATCGGAACGCACATTATTACTGATCAAATGTTAGATGCTGCGAAGACGACTGGTAAGTACCAGCTCACCGCGGTTTATTCACGGACGATGGACCGGGCCGAAGAGTTTGGTAAGCCTTACGGAGCTACCGAATTTTACGATGACCTTGACCGTTTCTTCACTGATGGTGACTTTGATGTTGTCTACGTGGCTTCACCCAACAGCCTGCACTACCAACAAGTTCGCAAGGCCATCGAAAACGATAAGTTCATCATCGTTGAAAAGCCATCCTTTGCTAATCCGGCGGAGTTTAGTGCGATTGAATCCTTGCTAGCTGCTCACCCTAAGGCGCGGTTGGTAGAAGCGGCGCGGCACATCCATACGCCACTGTATAACAAGGCCTTAGAGAAGGTTAATGAGATGAAGGCCAATCACTGCCAGGGAGCAACGATTACCGTCATGAAGTATTCTTCACGGTATGACAAGGTCTTAGCAGATGATAAGCCATATCCAAATATCTTCACTCTTGATTTTGCCGGTGGTGCCCTAATGGACCTTGGTGTTTACGCCGTTTATGGTGCCGTTACCCTCTTTGGTGAACCGGATACGGTTGTTTACTACCCAACTCTGGCCAAGACCGGTGTTGATGCCAAGGGTGTTGCCATCTTAAACTACGACCACTTTACCGTTACCCTTAACTTTGGTAAGACCGCCAATTCCTACCTTCCATCTGAAGTTTACGGCTTAAAGGACACCCTGGTCTTTGACAGCATCTTTGATACCAAGCAGGTTACCTACTATGATGCCGACAAGCAGGCCCACCCGTTAGAAGCCCCTGTTGAAAAGAACTCCATGACGGACGAAATGAATGACTTTGCGGACCTCTTTAATAATCCTGATGATCCTGCTGAAATGAAGAAGTACCAGCACTGGATGGACCTTGCCCGGACCGTCAACTCTGTTATGTACTCACTTCGGCAATCGGCTAACTTAACTTTCCCTGCAGACAATGATCAAGAATAGGATGATAATATTTGATCGAACAATTTAAAGAACACTTTGAAAAGCTTTACCAGCAGCCGACTGCCATTCAGTCAGCCGTGGAAAAGGCCCTGCAGACCGATGAATCTGTCCTGGGAATTGCCCCGACTGGTTCGGGAAAGACCCTGGCCTTTACCTTGCCATTGCTGCCGAAAGTAATGCCGGGTTCGGGGACCCAGATTCTGGTTTTATCGCCATCGCAAGAATTAGCCTTACAAACGGCGCGGGTAATGCGTGAATGGGGGGCTATCCTGGGGGTAAAGGTTCAGTCACTGACCGGTGGCGCCAACCTTCGCCGGCAGGTTCTCCACCTCCATAAGCACCCGGACGTTGTTGTCGGTACCCCGGGGCGGGTTCTCCACATGCTGGATAACCACCACTTAAAGCTTGGCCACCTGCAGACGCTGGTAATTGATGAGGCCGATGACCTTCTCCAGGATGACACCCTGGCAGTAGTTGAGGATATTGAACGGGCTACCCCGTTGAGTACCCAGTTGGCCTTCTTCTCGGCTACGATGTCCCCGGTTCTAAACCAGTTAAACGTTATGTTTGGCCGGGACATTGTAACCTTTGACGTTCGGGCAACCGACCACTCGCGGGGTCCTGTTCAAAACGTTTATCTGACGGCCCGGACCAATGCCCAAAAGACAGCCACCCTCCGGCGCCTTGCCAGTATGAAGGACTTTCGTGCACTAGTCTTCTTTAATAGTACGCGGACCCTCCACTATGCCGCTAGCCGGCTCCGGCATGAGCACGTCGCAGTGGGGACACTGGGCGGTCGCCAGCGCCAGACGGAGCGGGAAAAGGCGATGCGGATGTTCAGGAAGCGGCAGATCAAGTTGCTTTTGACGACCGACCTGGCCGCGCGAGGGCTGGATATCCCGAAACTTCCTGGGGTGGTTAACTTCGACCTCCCGACGGAAACTAATACCTATGTTCACCGTGCCGGTCGGACGGGCCGCCAGGGAGAGCGGGGGATCGTGATTAACCTCGGTGATGACCACGATATCCGTGACTTAAAGAAGCTCGTTAAGGACTTAGACGTCGAGCTCAAGCACTTCTACATCTACCAGGACCACCTGACCGATCAAAAGCCGAGTGCGGGTGAGCAGGTGGTGCCATTTGCGAAAAAGGCGGACCGGCACCTACAAAAGGAACAGTTGGCTGGTGAGTCCAACTTACGAAAGTCGGTTGACAAGACCTTTGCTGGCTTTTCCAAGCCGAAGAAGCGGCGCCATAAGAAGAACCGGAAGAATAAGGGGATTCGGCTAAAGCACCGCCGGAAAAATTCATAAATAAAAAAAGAATATTATCACTTTACCTAATTGTTAGGAAATGCGATAATATTCTCTGTTTGGTCCCATAGCATAATTGGATAGTGCATCCGCCTCCTAAGCGGTCGATTCCGGTTCAAGCCCGGATGGGATCATAAACTCGAGTCGAGAAACCGTTGTTTCCCGGCTCTTTTTTATTTAATTGAAAAAGGTGTACAATTAAAATAATTATGACTAAGAAGGAGTGATATAGGTGCAAGCACCCTATCGTGTAATGTTTTTATTTGGTACGCGGGCCGAAGCCCTAAAGTTGGCACCAGTGATTAAAAAGATGCAAGCAACGCCCAGTACCTGGCACTTGATCATTGCGACGGCTCCCCAGCCTCAGCAAGCCGCACTCCTTCAACAGGCCGTCGACTACCTGGATATTACGGTCGACTTCGACCTCACTCAGGCGTCCGGGAAAGAGGAGCACTTGGTGGAGGAACTTAGTCAGCTGCTCCATAACCTTAATAATGTCATCAATGCTAGCCAGCCCGATATGTTGTTGGTGGTAGGGGATGCAACGACCAGTCTGGCGGCTAGTCTAGTGGGCTTTTACCACCACTTACCGATTGGCCATATTGAGGCGGGGCTGCGGACTTATGATAAATGGTCACCGTTTCCCGACGAGATGCACCGGCGCTTGACCGATGACCTCGCCGACCTCTACTTTTCCCCGACCACGCGGGCCCGGGATAACTTGCTGGCTGAACACCATCCCGCTGAGCAAATTTATGTGACTGGTAATACCGCCATTGACATGGTCAACCAGGCACTGGATGACGACTTTACTAGTGACCTGCTTCGCCAGCTCCCGAGTGAACACCGGTTGATCATCTTGACCATGAAACGGCCGGAGAGCATTGGTGAGCCGATGCGGCAGGTCTTTCATACGATGCGTGACATTATTGAGACTAATCCCGATGTTGAACTGATTTATCCGGTGGCCCCTAATCCGGAAGTGATGGGGATGGCCGCTAAGATTTTTGCTAAGCATCCCCGGATCCACCTGGTGGACCCCCTAAATTACCATGACTTTTTAAACCTAGCTGCCCGGAGTGATTTGATTATTACCGATTCTGGTAGTATCCAAGAGGAAGCCCCGGCATTGCATAAACCAGTGTTACTTTTGCGAGAAAAGACGGAACGGCAAGAGGCAGTAGACGTCGGTGCTGTCAAAATTGTCGGGACCGACCCCACAAGCATCCAGCAGGCGGTGTTTGAACTGTTTAATAGTCACCGGGCTTATAAGCGGATGGCTGAAGCAGATAACCCGTTTGGGGATGGGCATGCCAGTGAACGAATCTTAAAAATCGTCGCCGACTACCTGGCGAAACGCTAGTGAACTACTCGGCTATAAATGACCGAGCTTCTGGGAACGCGAAGTAGTATTTAGGATGTTGTATCGGTATTCTGAAGACCTAACTTACAGAACTTTGCTCTTTTACCATGGCTAGTCCCTA
>NZ_JBJEEL010000040.1:0-8817 GCF_051873035.1 Limosilactobacillus sp. | reverse complement strand
TAAATACTACTTCGTGTTCCCAGAAGCTCGGTCATTTATGGCCGAGTAGTTCACTTCAAGGAATATAATTGATAGAAAGGAGGACGGGTAAATGATTAATAGTGACACTTTAATTGATCGGTTAGTCCATTTTCGCCAATTATCATTTATACGAATTATTCAACGGACGATGCTAACCTTATTTCCGATTATCTTGATCGGCAGTGTTGCCGAGATTATCAGTTCCATCTTCTTATCCCCAGCCGGCTTTCTTGGGAGCACCCTGCACGTGCGGCGCTGGCTGACGGGCTATCAATTCTGGCGCAACCTTTTTAATGACGTTAGCGTGGTCACATTAGGCTTTACCGCACCTTACGCCGCCTACATCAGTGCCCAGTTAACCACCCGGCAGCGAAAGGGTGAAATTCCGGCGGTCGGCGTAAGTGCAATGGCTTGCTACGTCTTAATTTTCTACCATAGTTTTCGGCAAAATGGTAGTATTATCGATATGCGTTACTATACCGCTAACTGGTTTATCGTTGGGGTGCTCGTCGGTTACCTAGTCGGACTCCTCTTCGGTTTCTTTGGTAAGAAAATCAGTTTAAATAAGTTGCACCTTCGGAGTAATGACATTCTCCAAAGTGCCTTTGCGAACTTTATACCGATCTTACTTACCCTCACCAGTGCCTTTCTGGTACACCTTGCCTACGCTGTTATACGGCAGCTAGGGGTGGATGAAGATATTAACCAGTACATCTTAGAAATTCTTAATAGCCATAGTAACTACGCACTAACCATGTTGATTTCACTGTTAGCCACGATCCTTACCTGGTTGGGGTTCGCTGAGTCGATCAATATCTCTAATGAAATGTTTCGCTCGGAGATCTTCGTAAACTTAAACTATGCACTAACTCACAAGACGAACCTCAATGTTCCCTACCCCTTTACCCCGGCGGCTCTCTACAATGGTTTTGGCCGGTTTGGCGGTGTGGGGTTAGGGCTCGCCCTCTTAATTGCCATTATCTGGGTTAACCACCACCGTAACCAGCGGGCGGTGGCCAAGGCGAGTCTTCTCCCGGTCTTCTTTAATGCTAATTTACCCCTGACGATGGGGGCGGTGGTAATATTAAACCCAATTTATGTTCTTCCCTTTGTGCTCCTCCCGCTCTTTAACATGGTGGTCGCTAGTGGCCTAATTATGTTAAAACTGCTGCCACCGCTGGTCTATCCGGCGCCGGTGGGCACACCAGGGATCTTAGTACCATTGATCGGTACGGGTGGTGACTGGTTTGCACTATTCTGGTCAATTTTGTTACTGGTAGTTGATGTTATTGCTTATATTCCCTTTGTTAAGCTGGCTGACCAGGTGGAAAGTCGGCTAATTGAAGAAAGGGCGGGTGGTCGTACTCATGCTAAAAATTAAGCAGCAGCGCCGGTGGCTAGTGGTAATCTTGGTATTAGTTACCGGTATTTTGGCAATCTTAGCCGGCAATTGGACAAATCATAATATCCAGTTGATGGAAAATCGGCAACGGTCAGTGATGTCACCAGTGATTATGATCCCTGGTTCAAGCGCATCGGTGAACCGCTTTGATTCGCTCGTCCGAAAACTAAACCGGGTTGACCACCGTAACCACAGCCTGCTAAAGGTTAAAGTATATAACGACGGTAAGATCACCTATAACGGCCGAATCCGGCCGCGGGACCGGGAACCGTTTATCGTCGTGGGCTTTCAGAATAATCATGATGGCTACCAAAACATTAAACTGCAGGCCCAGATGTTTAGTAAGGCCTTTAGCCAGTTAAAGAGTCGCTACGCCTTTAATAACTTTAAAGGGATCGGTCACTCCAACGGCGGGCTGGTCTATACTTATTTCTTAGAGCACTATTTTAATGAGCGACAGATCAGGATTACCCGGCTGCTGACGATTGCGAGTCCCTTCAACTTCGCGGAACCGCTTGATCGGAAGACCGAAATGTTAACCGATTTTGAAAAGAACCGTGATAAGTTACCGGCCAACCTCGACGTTTACTCAGTCGTGGGGTCGGAGAACTACGTTGAAGATGGTCTAGTCTCCGTCAGCAGTGCCGAGGCGGGTAAGTATATTTACCAGGGGGTTGTCAAACACTATACGCAAATAACGGTGACTGGTAGGTTGGCCCAGCACTCGGCCCTCCCCCAAAACCAGCAGGTAATTGATATTATCCAACGGCATATCTTGAACCATCACCACCACCACCTACCGGTCAACCCGGCGACGGGTAATTATAATAATGAATAGATAAAGCGACTGGAAAAAACAAGTTTTTTTCCAGTCGCTTTTTCAGTTATTAATTTAACGTCACTTCTCCAGCAACGTTGGTGTTGAAAAATTTACTAATTGCCGCGACATCCATGCCCTGACCAAGTCCCCACATCAGCTTGGTGATTGCTGCTTCTGAAGTCATGTCATGGGCACTAATTGCCCCTTCAAGCAGGGCCTGCTTACCGACTTCGTACTTAGTAAGGTCACTACGTTCGTACAGGCACTGACTAGCGGCAATTACGGGGATGCCGTTACGAATAAGCTTACCGACGGCGGCTACCAGGTTACGACGGATAAAGGTCATTCCACCGAGTCCGTAAGCCTCAATTACGATCCCCTGACAGCCGTTGTTAGCCATGGCGTGCAGAAGGGTGGGGTCAAAGCCCGGAAATAGTTTAACCAGGGAAACGTTGGCATTGATCTTCGTATTGAGGTGGCACTGACCACTGACCGCTGGTTGCGAGTGGAAAATTTGGAAGCCGTCTGAGGTTACCTGGGCAATCGGGGGGAAGTTGACACTTTCAAAGGCGTCAAAGGAGGTTGTCCGAACCTTGACACAGCGGCAGCCCCGCATCACTTTCCGGTTAAAGGCCAGGTAAATACCGGGTTGGCACTTGGCGGCCGCGGTAAATGCTAGGCTCATGTTATCCGGGGCGTCAGAAAGTGGTACGTTCATCGGAACCTGGCTACCGGTTAGGACGATCGGAATGTTAATGTTTTGGAGCATGAAGGTTAACATGGAGGCGGTGTAGGCCATTGTATCGGTCCCGTGGGACACGACGATCCCGTCAAAGTCGTCGCGGTATTTATCGATCTTCTTGGCAATGTACTCCCATTCTTCGGGCTGGATGTTAGAAGAATCCATTTCCAGGATGTCCTTAACCGTGACATCGAAGGGGAGGTCACCCAGCATCTTGAGGAGACTTTCCCCGGACTCACCCGGTTTGAGGCCGTCACTGGACGCGATCGACGCAATCGTGCCACCGGTTGATAGCAATAGCAATTTTTTCTTCATCATGTCACCTGCTTTCTAATCTAGACCTATTTTAATCACCATTATCGGCAAAGACAAGGAAGACCGCGATTTGGTATACTGGGAAGGAATAACTAAGTTTAATGTGCGCCGCTATCGGAAGAAGGAATCATCGGTGTTTTATTTTATTACCAACCGTCAGGATGTCCTGACGTCCGCAATTGAAATTGCCCAGGTCAAACGTCTCCGGATCTTTGACCGGCTCAAGCAGGAAGCCAAGATTATTACCGTGGAGTATAACCATGCCCACCAGGCAGTGGAGGCCAAGTTAGGTGTTACGGGCCGGGTCCTAAACCTTTTCCAGTACTTTCAGCAGCTAGCATACCAGCCCTCCAGTGATGATCGACGGTTGGTCAACCGGCTCCTCCACCAGCCTGACATGACGGTCGATGGTCTAGTGGCCATGCGCGATGGCAAAGCGCGGATCAAGGCGCACCTTAATGCAGGTCGCCTCTACTACGTTGACTACCTAGACCACTTCGGCTTTACGGACCGCCGCGACTTTTATGATAGTGGTTGTCGCACCTATACGGAATTCTTTGAAGACCGGGCCCGGGTGGTAACGCGCCAGTACTACGATGCCCAGGGCCGAGTAAAGATTGTTTACCATTACCGAGGTGGCAAGGATAATGTCCCTATCCTGACCCTGATTCAGCTTTGGGACCAGGGTCAGGAATACCAATTTGATAGCGAGATGGCCCTACGCGCTTACTTTCTTGACCAGCTTGTCCGTAAAGACCCCCAGGCGGTTTTAATCGCGGACCGCTCCAATGTTATCTTACCGGCGTTTAAGTTGATGAAGACACGCGTGCCGGCCTACCAGGTCTTTCATTCGGCCTTCACTGAGGATGGGCAGGCCGATGGTAAGTTATTCGCGGTTTATGAACCAATTGCTGACATGCTAAAGGCAGGACAGTTACGGGGCCTCATTTCCGCAACCCAGCGGGAAGCCCAGGATGCTGCCCGGCGCTTTGCAACGTCTGCGAGTTATGGCATCCCGGTCACGTACTTGGGTGATGACGTATTAAAGAAGTCCGTTCCGTTTAACCACCGCCGGCCAGGACAGCTGATCGCAGTGGCCCGCTTAACCACGGTTAAACGGCTGGACCACCTTATTAACACGGTGGCGCTTCTCCACGCTAAGTATCCACAAGTCGATCTAAAGATTTATGGTTTTGAAGATAGCTGGGACAACTATGCTGCCTCTAATTCTTTAAAACACTTAGTCCAAGAGCGCCAGGCTGGTGACTATGTTCATTTCTGTGGTTACCAGCATGACCTTACCGGGGTATACGAGACGGCCCAAGTAGAAGTCTTGACGAGTTCATACGAGGGCTTTGCTATGGCCCTACTCGAGGCCCAGGGACATGGCTGTCCGGTAGTTAGCTATGATATCAACTATGGCCCGGCAGAGATTATTGACGATGGGGTTAGCGGGCGCCTGGTTCCCGCCGGCGATACCCATACGCTTTACGTAACGTTGGCGGACCTGTTGAAGAACCCGGCCAAACTAAAGGGATATGCGGACCATGCCCAGGATGCGGCGGCCAAGTTCTCCCTGGAAAATGTTACTCAAAAATGGGCTGATTTTTTGAACCGGGAAGACCTAGTTAGAGAATAAAAAAGTGGCGGGAGTGTGATAGAAGTCACCCCCGCAAGCACAAATAGGGGTCCAGAGTTCGGCTTTGCCGATCTCTGGACCCCATTTGTGTAATATTAATGTTCTCTTTATAAAAACAGCTTGGCCAGTTGCTGGAGGACGGCTTGGTCATTGTTGGTACCGATAACTTGACTAGCAGCTGCTTGGACATTGGCCGGGGCGTTGGCCATGGCGTAACTGGTTCGGGCGAGGTCAAACATCTCAAGGTCATTTTCACCGTCACCAAAAACGACGAGTTCGTCCGGGCTAACCTGCCAACGGTCAAGTAGTTGTTTTAACCCATAGGACTTATCCATCCCCGGGATGATCAGGTCGACGGCACCATAGCCACTGGCGGTGGCCCGGATGACCCCCTTAAAGCGGTTGTTAATATCGCGGATAATTGCTGCCTGCCGGTCGTGGGGAACGTTTAAGGCAAATTTGAAAATGAAGTCATCCGCGACGGCATTGACGTCGGTGACTGTTTTGACCCGGGTGTAGAAATTAGGGATGATCTGTTTAAAGCGGTCACTGGAACGGGCCGGAACATAGGCGTAACGCCGACCACTAGCGCAGTATTCAACGCCTGCCAGTTCGTCCAGGTAAGAGGTTACCCGTTGGACATCTGCCGGTGCCAGGCGGTCACAAGCGATTTCCTCGTTGCGATCAACGGTGAGGACACCGTTTTCGGCGACGTAGGCCAAGTCATCGGCCTGGTCAGGAAAGAGCGACCGAAGGAAATAGTACTGGTCGCCGCTAGCAATGATTAGGCGCGCCCCTTGCTGGCGCATGGCGTTATAAACCTTAGTAAATAGCTCCCGGTCAAAGGTCCGGTCCTGGCGTAAAAAAGTACCATCGATATCTGTTGCTACCGCACGAATCATAATTCTTCCTCCTACTTAATTACTATTTATATCATAACTGATTTTGAGCGAGGGTGCTGAAGGAAAGTTATTGCGGCCAGTGGTTTGCTAGGTCATGGATGAGACCATAAACCCGGGAGCGCTGATCCTTGAGGTAGCTGGCGTAAAAGGTCATTGTGGCGGCCGGATCGGTAATGGGGAGGGTGACCCGGTCGTTAGTTTCGTAGGTCTCGACCTGGTGTTGATCCGTAATATTAGTAGTAAAAAAGGGAAAGTTAGTGTACTTAGTTAATTCGCGCAGGGCAGCATAGTCGGTCTGGTAGAGAAATTTAGCCTCGGGAATTTGCCTTTGTACGATCGTTCTCCAGGGGCCAATATCATTGAGGAGGACAAAGCTAATTCCCCGGAGCTCCTTAAAGGTCACCGTTCGTTGGTTAGCAAGGTACATAAACTGGTCAAGGTTGACGAAGAGCTGCTCTTGGCCGATAAAGATGGATTCGACCTGGTCGCTTTGGACCTCCTGGTTACTGATAACCAGGGTAAACTGACGGCTAAGCAGGCGGTCGATCAGCTGGTCATTAGTGAGCAGCTGAGGCCAAACTTGGAGGGGCGGGGTGAGCTGGTCCTGGAGTTGGTTAAGCAAGATCCGGGGACCGGGAGCCGAACAGGCAACCTTGATCACCTGGTGGGCCTGGTCATAGTTCTGGATGGTAGTAACCATGGCCCGGTTTTCTTCCAGGAGCCGCTGGGCCTGTTTAACTGCTAGCTGGCCGGTTGGCGTTAGGGTGATTCGGTTGGGCTGCCGATCAAAGAGCTTAACGCCGAACTCTTCTTCGAGCCGCTGCATTCCCCGGGTAACCGTGGGCTGGGTAACATTTAGGGCGACCGCGGTGCGCGCTAAGGTTTTGGTTTGCGCAAAGGTGACAAGGTACTCTAACAAGTAGTTATCTATCATGGTGCGCCTCCTTTAGTATACGTTGTATCTATACTACCATTGAATTTTGGTAATTTTCAAATTACCGTTTGCTAGTTAAGATAGAGTCAACAATTGAAATGAAGGGAAGTTATCAAATGGCAGATGTAAATGTACCAACTGTAAAGTTAAATGACGGGGTTGAAATGCCAACGCTCGGTTTCGGGGTTTTCCAAGTTCCCGATTTAAACCAAGCCGAACAAGCGGTAACCGATGCTTTGAACACTGGCTACCGGCTGATTGATACCGCGGCGGCTTACCAAAATGAAGAGGCCGTTGGTAAGGCAATTAACAAGAGCAGCGTTAAGCGGGAAAACATCTTCGTTACCTCTAAGCTGTGGGTCTCTGATTTTAACTACGGACGTGCTAAGGCGGGAATTGATGCTTCCCTCCAAAAGCTCGGCCTCGATTACATGGACCTCTACCTCCTGCACCAACCTTACGGTGACACGATGGGTGCCTGGCGGGCATTAGAAGAAGCGCAAAAGGCTGGTAAAATTCGTTCCATCGGTGTTTCAAACTTCTACGCCGACCAATTGAAGGACCTTGAATTGACGGAACCAGTAAAGCCGGCAGTTAATCAAATCGAAGTTAACCCTTGGTACCAACAAGACCGCGAAGTCAAGTTTGCTCAAGGTGAAGACATTCGAGTTGAAGCCTGGGCACCATTTGCGGAAGGTAAGCACGACATCTTCACTAACGAAACCATTTTCACTAACGAAACCATTGCTAAGATTGCGGCTAAGTACGGTAAGTCCAATGGTCAAGTTATCTTACGTTGGCTCCTCCAACGGGGCATCACGGTCATTCCAAAGTCCGTTCACCAAAAGCGGATGGCCGAAAACATCGATGTCTTTGACTTCGAACTGACCGCTGATGAAATGAAGGCTATGGCGGCACTGGACAAGAATGAAAGTCAATTCTTTGACCACCGTGACCCGGTAACGATCGAACAAATCTTTGGTTCCAGCCTGCGGGCAGTTCAAGAAAGCGAAAAGAATAACTTCTAAGGAGGAGTAACAGTAATGGCTAATATTCCAGCATTCAAGTTAAACGACGGTAATGAAATTCCTTCCTTTGGCTTCGGGGTCTTCCAAATCCCGGCGGACGGTACGACCTACAAGGCCGTTAGCGATGCTTTAAAGCTGGGCTACCGGCATATCGATACCGCCGCCGCTTACTTTAACGAACAAGAAGTCGGTAAGGCCATCAATGACAGTGGCATTCCGCGGGACCAAATTTGGGTTACCTCTAAGATGTGGCTACAGGACTACGCTTATGAAGATGCCAAGAAGGCTATTGATACGTCCCTGAACAAGTTGGGCCTCGACTACATGGACCTGTACCTGCTTCACCAACCATACGGTAAGGTGGATGAAGCTTGGCGGGCATTAGAAGAAGCACAAAAGGCCGGTAAGATTCGTTCAATCGGGGTTTCTAACATGTCACCAAAGCTGTGGAAGAAGTGGGCACCCAGCTTTAACGTTACCCCGGCCGTTAACCAGGTAGAATTTAACCCGTACTTCCAACAACAAGAACTGCGGGATGTTCTAGCTGACAGCCACGTGGCACTGGAAGCCTGGGCACCGCTGGGTGAAGGTAACCAGGACCTCTTTAATGAACCCGTTCTGAAGTCCCTGGCAGAAAAGTATGGTAAGGATGTTGGTCAGATTATCCTGCGTTACGAACACCAACTGGGGGTAATCGTCTTCCCAAAGTCTGTCCATGAAGCACGGATTAAGTCCAATGCCGAAATCTTTGACTTCGAACTGACCTCCGATGAAATGGACGCCCTCCGCAAGCTCGATAAGGGTAAGGGGATGCACGATCCGGATGCTCCGGGTGTTGCTGATACCCTGTTAAACGCCTTTGATATTCATGCTAACGACTAATTATTAGTAATATAGATCTCCTAATCTGAATAAAAGACAAAAAGCGACCACCGAAAAATTTCGGTGGTCGCTTTTTTATATGGCAGATTGCAAGAAATAACTTGAACGAATTTAATGACGTAAATTAAGCAG
>NZ_JBJEEL010000039.1:0-8880 GCF_051873035.1 Limosilactobacillus sp. | reverse complement strand
TGCTTAATTTACGTCATTAAATTCGTTCAAGTTATTTCTTGCAATCTGCCAAAAAGAAAAACAGTCTCTAAAATTCTTGAGAGACTGTTTTAAAACATGTAGCTTAAAAGTAACTTATAGAGCTATTTATAGATCAGGGGATGTGGATTCTTTTAAATCAACCTGTCATTAAAATTATAGTTTTAATGAGATCAAACAGACTGATTTTACTGATCCCCCTTATTAAGCTCTGTTTACTACTTTATCTGTATAATCATAATTTACTTTACTAACCCAGACTCTACCACCAGCATTAGGCACTAAAGTTGACTAAAATAGCCTCGTTCATTATGATATATATAAAATATATATGCACGAACGAAGGAGTGAGTAATATGACCGTAAAAATTAGAAAAGTAGGAACTTCAAATGTCTTAACTGTTCCTAAATCAATTACGAATCTTCAAAAAGAATATGAGGTTTTTGAAGGTCGCGATGGCGCTATCGTTTATCTACCCAAACATAAGAACGTGTTTGAAGATCAGGCCTTTGTAAATAGCCACCTTTATGATGGCGATGATTCAGGATTTGTTGAAGCAGAGGTTGATGATGACGAGTTATAAGCAATATGTTCCAGACCGGCAAGATCTAATCTGGATTAATTTTAAGCCCTCTGTCGGGCAAGAGATTCGTGGACGTCATCCGGCAATCGTAATTAGTTCAGCAAACTATAGTCGATTAACCGGACTGGTTATGGTAATGCCAATAACTCACGGTACCAATAACCGGTTAAAAAGACTTTTCATCCCCCTACACGCTCAAAAGCTTGAAGGATATATCAATCCGCTACAGACGTACACGTTTAGTATTGAAAAACGCAATGCCCAATTCACTGGCGAGATAGCTTCAACGGAAGATTGGGCACGCGCCATAGCAATACATAAAGATATACTTGGCTTGTAAAATGTAGATATGAAAAAGCTCCTAAGAGTTGAGTCGCCAAACTTGCAACTCCTAGGGCGGTGAATCCTATCACCACTTAATCTTTAGAATCAGCTCCAGCTTAATTAAGATATAGCAGGCAAGCACAATCTTAATTTTGCGGGGCTTTTTCTTTCATTTCTCTAAGGTAACTTTTGATTCTAATCAATATTGACGATTAAGTTACAACATCTCCACTTACCGGGATTGTATCGCATAATTTCACTTAAATTGCTCTATAATTAAGTCATATCTTACTATGTAGTAAAGAAGGCAACGTTGATGAAATATTGCAGTGAATGCGGTACTAAACTGATCATAAAGAAGAACGGGATTGATGGAATGGTGCCATATTGTCCCCATTGTCAGCAATTCCGTTTCATCAAGTTTTCAAGTGCAATCTCCGCGATAATCTTCAATCCGCAAAAGGATAAGGTCTTACTGTTAAAACAGTACGGAAACCCGTCTTACATCTTGCTCTCCGGTTACATTAATCCTGGTGAAAATGCCAAGCAGACCTTAAAGCGCGAAATGCAAGAAGAGACAAAACTAAGCATCGCTAAATTCCACTACAATGATAATGCCTATTTTGCACCCCATGACGTGTTGATCCATAACTACGCAGTTATCGCCGCAGATGACGCATTAAAGCCCAATAACGAAATTGATCAATACTCATGGGTACCCGTAAATGAGGTCTTAGATAAAATAATGCCTCATTCCTTAGCAAAATCCTTTGTTGAGGAATGGTTCCAAAAAGAGCATCTCGGTGGACTATAAATACAAAAGACATGTTCCCGGTAAAATACCGTCGAACATGCCTTTTTGCTATTCATCAGTTCGTTTTAATTCAGTCTGACAATAGTAACAATTAAGATGGCCATACTTCTTAATCATACTTTTAACCTGGCCATGGTTAAATTCATAGTGCTCATGACAATTTGGACACACAAAGTATTCTTTCTTTGATAAAAGGTTCAACAACAGTCCCAATTCCCCGTAAGCTCCCTTAATTGATCTCACGTATTCTAGCATACAATAAACCAAGGATATTAAACAAGTTATCTTTCTGAATTTATTACTTAAATTTCAGCTAAAAGCTTTTACGACCTTCGTCCTTCTTGTAAGCGCTTAGTTACCATATGTTAGAATAAAAGAAAACAATTCAACAAGGAGGAAACATAATGCAGACAGTAAAAATTGGTAGTGCCTCTCTCCTTGCCGTCGGAATTGGCACCTGGCATATTGGGGATAATCCTCAGAAGCGTCCTACTGAAATTAAAGCGATTCAAGCAGCAATTGATCAAGGCGCAACCGTAATCGATACGGCTGAAATGTATGGCATGGGCCGTGCCGAATCAGTCGTGAAGGACGCTATCGCCGGTTATTCACGCGAAAAACTCTATATCATTGATAAGGTCCTCCCAGAAAATGCCAGTCACCGGCAGCTAGAAGCCAGCCTTGACCAGAGTCTTAAACGCGTTGGTACAGATTACTTTGACCTCTATCTTCTTCACTGGCGCGGGTCAGTTCCGCTAAGTGAAACCGTGACTGAACTGGAATCAATGGTCAAGAAGGGCAAAATCCGACACTGGGGCGTCTCAAACTTTGATGTGGCCGACCTTCATGAATTATGGCAGCTACCAGACGGCCAGAACTGTGTCGCTAACGAGGACCTCTATAACCTCGACGAACGGGGAATTGAATTTGACCTTATTCCATTGATGAACAAGCACAAGCTACCGTTGATCGCCTACTCTCCCCTTGCCCAAGCCGATACGATCTCTGGTCACCTGACGAGTGATCCCCTCTTGAAGGAACTGGCGGCTAACCATCAAGCAAGTGTTTATCAAATCATGCTTGCCTGGACGCTGCGCCACGGCAACGTCTTAAGCATCCCCAAGGCGGCCACTCCTCAGCATGCCCGTGATAACATTCAAGCGTTAGATATTACCTTTACTCCCGATGAATTGGACGCCCTAAGCAAACACTTCCCAGCACCAACTAGTAAGCAACCCTTGGCAACCATTTAATCACTTAAAAAGCTCCCTTACCGGCACCAAGTCCAGTAAGAGAGCTTTCTTTAATTACTTTTGCTTTACCAGCATTACGTTACCATCAGCAGAGTTACTATACACAATGTACTTTCCTGTGAGCTTAACAACCGGTGTTGCTGCACCTAACTTTAAGCCCTTGATGGAATAATCACCGTCGAACTCACCGACTTTTTCAAATAGTGCCGGAACGGTCTCCTGATCAGTAATGATCACCTCAAATTCACCATCGACGCCACCATTGCTAAACTGAACAGCAGTACCGTCAGCACCACCGCCGACCGAGACTATACTTAATAATATCGTCAACCGCCTCTGGACTAGCAATCCCTTCATCCACAATATGAAAGGCCTCACGGAGAACGGCAAGCTGAATCCGGTTGCCAACGAAGCCCAGTGCCTCCTTCTTAAGCGGTACCGCATGCTTACCGATTTTGTTCATCAGGTCCACCGTCAAATCAACCGTTGCCTGACTGGTCTGCTTCCCTGGTACCACCTCAACTAATGGCATCAATTGAGCCGGGTTCCAGAAATGCGCAACCACAAATCTTGCCGGACGCTTGAGAACACTCTGGAGAGCCGTTGGACTCAGACCAGAAGTATTAGTTGCCAAGACTGTCTCTGGACCGACCAACTGTTCAAGTTCTTGCCAGACCTGCTGTTTAACTTGCTGATCCTCGACAATTGATTCAATGACAAAGTCGGTATCCTGACAAGTCTGCTCCATATCCGTTGTATACGTGATGCGCTTCAAAATCTCATCTGGCTGGTCCGTTAATAGTCCTGCCTGCTCAAATGTGGCCAGATCATGCTCAATTGCCTTCTGTCCCCGTTGTAAGCCAGCCTGCTGGTGATCGTATATATGTTACTATAACGATGGAGGATGATTAAATGCAGCACAGTGATAAGAAAATAAAATACATCAGTAAAAAGATGTCTTACGCGCTCCGTCACAACCCCGATAAGTATGGTATTAAGCTTGATGAATACGGCTATACGGACTTAGACCACTTCATCAACGCTCTTAACCGGGTTCATCACCTGGCTCTCACGAGGGATGATATTGCTACCGTAATTGCCCAGAGCAATAAAAAGCGTTTTGAGATCAAGGGTAATCGTATTTGTGCGCTCTACGGTCATTCAATTCCGGGAATTATCCACCATCAGGAAGCTACCCCACCCGCTGTCCTTTACCACGGTACTGCCCGGCGCTTCCTGCCCAGTATCCAAGAACTTGGCTTACTACCTATGCAGCGCCAGTTCGTTCATCTGTCAACGGACATCCCGACTGCCTACCAGGTCGGTTCTCGTCATGACAGTCACCCGGTGATTCTCTCAATTGATACTAAGACGGCACTGAATGCTGGGGTCAAGTTTTATGTGGGCAACGAGCAAGCTTGGCTAGCGGACGAA
Organism: Limosilactobacillus sp.; assembly: GCF_051873035.1. GTDB lineage: Bacteria > Bacillota > Bacilli > Lactobacillales > Lactobacillaceae > Limosilactobacillus. The sequence goes on along the minus strand of NZ_JBJEEL010000039.1, from coordinate 4,453 downwards.
ATTCCAGCCCGTTTTTCCCATGTTTTATCAAAAAATTCAAGAAATTTTTAAAAAGGGCTTTACGAATCCCGTTTTTCTTGATAGTATAATACTCGTTCGTTAGGAACACAGAGATGACTTCGGAAAATAGCTCAGCTTGGTAGAGCACCTGGTTTGGGACCAGGGGGTCGCAGGTTCGAATCCTGTTTTTCCGATTTTTTATTTTTAAACGAAAAAAGCATCTGACTATTATGTGGTCAGGTGCTTTTTAGTATCCTTATTGAATTCTTTTCCGGAGGTGGGGAACTAACCACAGTGCCAGTGCTCCACCGATAACGCCCTGGAGGAGGTTACCACCGATACTCAGGAGCCCCACCATCCAGGTGTGATACATGAAGGAGTCACTGAAGAAGTAACAGAGAGCCATGACTACTACCCCAACAATCAGTGCTAAAATTTGATAACCGCGTCGTTCCCCTGCTCGCCAGGATAGGTAACCAGTTGTGAATCCTTCCAGGCCGTGGGCGATCAATGAGAACAAGGCGTATTGGGGGTATCCCGATAGCAGATCTAAAAACATCCCCCCGAAGCCACCGACTGCGGTCCCATAGGCAGGCCCCAGTAGCATAGCCGCAATCAAGATCCCGGCATCACAGAGATTGATGTAACCATGGGTCCATGGAATTGGAATGATAAAGAAGCGCCCTAACACAACCGACAGTGCCAATAGCAAAGCAGCCAGGGTCAGGCGGCGTAAACGTTGGTTATTCTTCATTACTCGGCCTCCTGACGCTTGTTAAATGGATCCCAGGTATACTTAGCGCGGGGACCACCGATGTATTTAGGACGTGACGACAGGTAGGTTGTATGAGCCTGCCCTATCGTCTTCACAGACGTTCGGACCGGTACCTGGACGAATTTAACCTGCATCCCAATTGCCGTATCCCCAATATCCATCCCGGCATTTGCCTGGATGTGTTCCACTTCAATTGGCTCCTTGAAGTTTTCAAAAGCCGCAATCTGCCCCGCACCACCGGCATGGATCTGGGGGTAAACCATTACCTGTTCAAGGCCGTACTCCTTAGCCACGGCCTTTTCAACGACGAGGGCCCGGTTAAGGTGCTGGCAGCCCTGAACAGCCAGTTGAATGCCCAGGGGCCGCAGCGTATCCAGAATCGTCTTGACGATCGCGCGACCGATCTCAATACTCGAATCTTCACCGATTTGGCCCCCACGGACTTCGCTCGTACTCAGGCCCAGGACAAAGATATCGCCAGCTTCAAGGTGCGCCTGCTTAAGTAGTTCGGTCAGACCCTGCTTGGTTTGTCGCTTGATTTGGTTCAAATCTACCATATAATCAATCACTCTCTCTTATTTCTCTCACATTGTTCTCATCAATCATTAATTATTTTAACATACCTAAAGAAAACCGTCACCTCGTTTCCGAAGTGACGGTTATTTTGTTTATTTTGGATCCGGATCAGCCCGCTTAACCAATTGCATAATTAGGTAGTCGCGTGCATCCTGCTCTGACATTTTGACGCCATTGATAGTTAATGGCCCAGCCTCTAATTCCGTAGCATCCCCACGGCCTTTCAGAATTCGGTCAACCAGCTCTGGATTATCATAGTACCGATCCAGCAGTTCCGCTGTCGAAAGCTGCCGCAGGACCTCAGCATAGGCTTTATTCTTTTCCATCCGCATTTTAGTAAGCTCCCCCTCTCGCTCAAGTTGATTGCTCTTTATTATAGCACTTCTGTAGTATAGTGGTGAATTATTGTCCTTACAGTGATAGCAGTTGATTAATAGGAGAATCCAAAGAAAGATTCTGGGCCGTGAGTGTTTACCAGGCATTGATGCTAATGTTAGCATTTGCAACATTCGAAATTGCTTTGTTAACCTACATCAAAAAGTAGACAAACAAAAAGCCGTCCTGTTAACTTTGGCGGGCTACAGACGACTTTTTATATAATTTAGTTAGTAACTTGTCACCGTCTTTGAAACGGCTGATAAATCTGAGGAAGCCATGCTGCAACATGGTTTCCTCTTTTGTTTATATTATAGTACAATGATAATTTTTTAGTACAAGGCCAAGTAAGAGCATTATTAGTCACAGCATTCGGCCTGTTTTATTCCTACTACTCATTCCACTGCATTATATATTCGACATTCCCCGTTTCGTCAATTTGGCGACGGATAATTTTTAAGCCCTGCCGTTGGTAAAACTGAACAGCCCGAGAATTCTTAGCATAAACCGAAAGCGTGAATGAGGGATGGTTCTTCTTCACGGCCCCTAAAAGCTGCGTTCCGATCCCGTGGTCACGGAACCCATCTTTAATAAATATGCCCGCAAGGTAATCATCTTGAAGACCCGCAAATCCCAAAACTATTGGCCCGTCGACAGCAACAAGAACTTCAGCCTCCAATAGTGCATCGTGGACCGTGGAACGGTGATCGGTCCAATAGCTTTGATCAACGAAGGGATGTGCACTGATGTTACCCGCAAGCCAGATCTCCATAATCTGGCTAAGGTCGGCTGACTGAAACTTTCTAATAACCATTTTGCTTCTCCTTATCTAGTTTGCTGTAACTTAATTATATTATTAAATAAAGCCCATAAAGTCTCAATTACTTTATGGGCTTTCGCATTATTTATCAATAGTGAGGATCTTATCCAAAGGTATCCGGTTAGCGGTTATTTGATTAACCAGCGCCGTTGCATCACGATAACCCAGTCCAATCCCGATAATAATATCTTCGTCGTCAGGAATTGGCAGCTGCTGGTCCCATCTCTCTAGCTGCTTCTCCTAGTCCCTTGGTCCACTCTGCCATGTTCTGCTGAGCCCGGGCAGTCCACTCCGTCCGCGGCATCACTGGAACGTCTGACTGGCTCTTGGTTCCCTTCTGCTCAAGCTGATACTGCTCGTTACGGACTCTTTCCAAGGCTTCACCAACCACTAAATATACGTGATAGGGCTGAGAATTGACCCAAGAAGGTGCCAACTGAGCTTCATGGATGATCTCGCGAATGGTGTCGCGGTCAACGACTTGATTAGTAAACATCCGAACAGAGTGCCGATTTTGCAGTGTTTGTTTGAATTCCATCTTCATGCCCCCTTTTAACATCTATGCTTGCGCACTGATCGTAATATTTCCTACCGAAACATTTGCCGGTTGATTGATTGCATAGGCAACCGCATCAGCGACTTCAGCCGGTGACATCCGGGCGAATTGGGCATTGTTAGAGTCATTGCCACTATTAGCCATCAGGTCCGTCGCCACCGCTCCTGGATAAATGGTCGTCGTCTTAATATGAGACTTTTCCTGTGCAGACTCCAAACGCAAGGTATCCATTATGGCCCGGACACCAAACTTAGTAGCACTATATGCGGCCACACCAGGATATGCTTGCAAACCGGCAACTGATGAGGTGGCGATCACCTGGCCGCTATTTTGCTTTTTGAAGACTGGCAAAGCCGCCGCAATCCCGTATAGGACACCCTTGAGGTTCACGTCAATCGTGTTAATCCAGCGGTCAACTTGTAGGTCGGACAGGAATGTGACCGGCATAATTCCAGCATTCAGAAACATCACATCGACGCGGCCATAGTGTTCTTGAGCGTAGTCGACTAGTTGCTGATTATCCTCTTGCTTAGTCACATCGGTAACGCGATAGATTGCGTCCCCGCCATCTTGCTTAATATCTTCTGTAATTCGCTGCAATTCATCCTCATGGCGAGCTCCCAAAACGACCTTGGCCCCTTTAGCAGCCAAGAGTTTAGCCGTCGCCTCGCCAATTCCTGAAGTGGCACCAGTAATTACAACTACTTTTCCCTTAATTGCCACCGTAATCAGTCCTTTCGCATGTCTTGTTCCCAGCTACCAATCGTATTCACACCCGTCTGATCAGCGATCTGTTCTAATTGGTGAACTTCTGCCTCAGTCAGAGTCGATGCCGCTACCTGAGCTGCATCGTCCACTTGAGACAGCTTGGTGACACCAATAATCGGTAATACCCCTTTAGTAACCGCCCAGCTCATCGCCGTTTGAGCAACTGACAGACGATGCTTTTCGCCAACTTCCTTGAGAGTCTTAATCAGTTGTGTTAATTCCGGAAGCTTTCCGTTGTAGACTTGTGCCCGCACACTATCGGCGGGGAATGGGTGATCCACGTCGTATTTTCCAGTCAGGGCACCCTGCTCCAAAATCATGTACGCAAAGAAGGTCATGCCCTGTTCCTTGCAGTAATCCAGGATCCCAGCCTGTTCGGAGGTCCGGTCCAACAGACTCAGGTGGTTTTGAACCGCATCCAGCTTAAAGCCGGCGTCACCCAGGATTTCCTGAACGCGTTTGATTTCGGATAAGGTGTGGTTGGATACCCCCACATGCTTTATCTTCCCAGACTTCAGCAGTGGAATCAGGAGAGCGTAAAATATTTTGTGTAAATTCTGAAACTTGAATTGAAAAAGGGAAA
>NZ_JBJEEL010000038.1:0-47022 GCF_051873035.1 Limosilactobacillus sp. | reverse complement strand
GATTAAGAGTCCGTTGCTCTGCCAGCTGAGCTAACTGCCCATGTCATTGACAACACAAATAATAATATCAATATTTGTGTTGTTTGACAAGCCCTTTTTTAATTTTTTTTGAAAAAAGCTGGCAAAAAGGTAAAATGGTTTATTAACTTTGCTTGGTGATGGTGCTTGCTAAGCGTTCAGAACGTGATCAATCGCTGCCAGCTCCTCAACGCTAAAGCTAAGGTTATTAAGTGCCTTAACGTTATCGACTAGTTGACTTGGTCGGCTGGCACCGACAAGGACACAAGCGATCTCCGGTTCCCGCAAGTTCCAGGCAATTGCCATTTCCGCCAATGACTGCCCCCGCTGTTGGGCAATTGCAGTTAGTTGGCGAACCTTATCGATGGTTGCGACCACCTGGTCTTCATGGAGGAACGGACTTGTTGACTTCGCTGCCCGGGAATCGGCAGGAATACCGTTAAGGTAGCGGTCGGTTAACAAACCTTGGGCAAGTGGGCTAAAGCAGACCGCTGCCTTTCCTTCTTCTTTTAGAACGGGTAGAAGATCGGTCTCAATGTGGCGATCAAACATGTTATAACGTGGCTGGTGAATAATAAATGGGGTATGGAGGTCCTTAAACACCTTAGTAATCGCCGCGGTTTGCTGACCGTTATAATTGGAAATTCCAATATAAAGTGCCTTTCCCTGGCGAACGAGTTGGTCGAGTGCTTCGGCCGTTTCTTCGATTGGTGTTTCAGGGTCCGGACGGTGGGAGTAAAAAATATCAACGTAGTCTAATCCTAACCGCTTGAGACTCTGGTCAGCACTAGCAATGATACTCTTGCGCGAACTCCAGTTACCGTAGGGACCAGGCCACATTTCGTAGCCGGCTTTACTGGCAATAACCATCTCATCACGGTAGGGTTTCATGTCCGCTGCCATCATCCGACCGAAGTTTTCTTCAGCACTTCCGGGGACCGGACCATAATTATTGGCGAGGTCATAGTAGGTGATTCCCAGGTCAAATGCCTGGTGGACAATGGCCTTTTGGTTTTCATACTGGTCAACACTACCAAAGTTATGCCAGAAGCCAAGACCAATTGCGGAAAGCTTCAGACCGCTATTCCCGACCCGGTTATAGCGCATTTGTTGGTAACGGTTTGAATTTGCTTGATACATTAGATCAACACCCCTGTTTTAAGGTAACTGGTGGCCGGCAGCTAAGTAAAGGTCGTACCACTCCTGGTTGCTTAGATCAATATCGGCCCCTTTGGCACTATCAGTAATGTGGGCGGGGGTCATCGTCCCCATGATCATTTGGATTTGGGCCGGGTGCTTAAGGATCCAAGCGGCAGCGACCGCATTCTTACCCACACCATACTTATCCGCTAACTTCTTCAGTTCTTTATTTAATTCTGGATAATCAGGGTTGTTAATGAAGGTCCCTTCGAAGTTGCCGTATTGGAATGGTGACCATGCCTGGATGGTGACGTGTTTGCGCCGGCAGAAGTCAAGGAGGCCGCCATCGTGATCCGTGCCGTCAGCGTTACTGATGTTAGTGTTAATTCCAAAGTCGACCATTCCGGTATGCATTAGGCCAAATTGCAGTTGGTTGAACATTAAGCGCTGGGTAATGCTGTCTTGAACCATTTGGAATTGCTGGGGGTTAAAGTTGGAGACCCCGAAGAACCGCACTTTACCGCTTGCCTGTAAGATGTCAAACGCGGCCTTAATTCCTTCAAGGTCCATTAATGGGTCCGGACGGTGGAGTAAAACAGCATCCAGGTAGTCAGTGCCCATGCGCTTTAGGACACCGTCAACCGCGTCAAGAATGTGCTGCTTGGTAAATTCGTACCGTCCCCCGAAAACAAAGCTACCGTGACTACGGGCCGGGTCGATGATAATTCCCACCTTGGATTGGACAAAGAGGTCTTCCCGGTTGACCTTAGCCAGTTTGAGGGCCTTACCGAAGACTTCCTCAGATTTGCCCTGGCCGTAGATATCTGCCGAGTCAATGTAGTTGATGCCACAGTCATAAGCGGTATCGAGGACCTTCGCTGCTTCAGCCGGTGTTTTGGCCTCCATCCGCATAATTCCCAGTCCCATAGCCGGAATCTTCAAACTGGTTGCACCGAGGTTAATTTGTTTCATATATAAAAACCGTCCTTTCAGTCAACACTTATTAGCTACCTTCATGGTAGTAAATAAGTGTTGGACCGACAAGACGGCACTTTATTTTTACCAGGTTACCTGTTGGTACCCTCGTCATTATTAGGGAACCAGTCACCGATATGGTCCGCTTCAAACTGGTGGTAGAGGTCGTGAAGCCGCTTTTCCTTGATTCGGCGGGTCTGGTCATTGTATTCACAGGTGGGGTGTTTGAGTTTATAGTCACCCTCGTTAAGGTAACCCCACGCACACATCACGTCCAGGATGGGGAAGAGTGACCGCCCATGGTTAGTAATACTGTATTCCACCTGGACGGGAACGGTGGGGATAACGGTGCGCTTGATAATGTGGTCCGCTTCTAGTTCGCGGAGTTGGGAGGTCAACGTCTTCTTAGGTGCTGTATCAAGGTAGCGTAAAATTTCACTATACCGCTTGGTTCCTGTCTTCTCTAAGTAGTGGAGGATCAGGGGCTTCCACTTGCCCCCAATTACGTTAAGGGTAATCTGGATTTCGGTCAGTGCTTCTTTCTTTGCCATAATGAAGTTCCTTTCAAATAAAAAAAGAGACTGAGGAAATCCTCAGTCTCTGTAAACCTCTGATGGGCAGTCAGGGGATCGAACCCTGGACCCACGGATTAAGAGTCCGTTGCTCTGCCAGCTGAGCTAACTGCCCATAACCTCTCAACAAGGTACTTTATTAAATTACCATCGAATCTGATTTTTGTCAATGTTTCCTGCTAAAAAAATTCAAATTAGCTGTGCTATAATTATACTAGCAAACAGAGAAGGAAATAATGATCATTTACACCCACTGGAGGGACTATTAAATGGCAAAAAAAATCTTAGTTGTTGACGATGAAAAGCCCATTTCCGATATCATTAAATTTAACCTCGAAAAAGAAGGATATGAAGTTGTCGTTGCCTTTGACGGGGAAGAAGCACTTGAAAAAGTGGAGGCGGAAAACCCAGACCTGATTATTTTGGACCTAATGTTACCAAAGATTGATGGCTTGGAAGTAGCCAAGCGGGTGCGGGCTAAGCACACGACCCCAATCATCATGGTAACCGCGAAGGACTCAGAGCTGGACAAGGTGCTGGGACTTGAGCTGGGGGCCGACGATTACGTTACCAAGCCATTTTCTAACCGGGAATTGGTGGCCCGGGTTAAGGCGAACCTACGGCGGGAAGCCGCGGTTCAGGCACCGGCTCAAGAAGAAAATACCGATATTAAGGTTGGTGACATCACAATTCACCCCGAAGCCTACACCGTTACTAAGCGGGGGGAAAATATTAACCTTACTCACCGTGAATTTGAGTTACTGCACTACCTGGCCCAACATATCGGTCAGGTAATCAACCGGGAACACCTCTTGCAAACGGTTTGGGGCTATGACTACTTTGGTGATGTACGGACGGTCGACGTGACCGTTCGGCGACTCCGGGAAAAGATTGAGGACAACCCTAGCCAGCCGAAGTGGTTGATTACGCGGCGTGGTGTTGGTTACTACTTAGCAAATCCTGATCAAAATTAGAGGCTAACTAGTTGTGAATAGCAAGTTAAAATTTTATCAATCAATTCGGGTAAAAATCGCCCTCGTTTTCGCGTTAATGCTTATGCTGACGTTGGAATGCGTTGGGGCGGTTTTTGTGCGTCAATTGGAGCACCAAAACCTGAATACGTTTAAACAAACAATTGAACTACCTTCATACGTTGATAACGCCCTAAGCGAACAGTTGACGCGGGGGAATACTAAGCGGGCCAACCAGTCCATCCGCCAAATCTTGTCAGAAGTTAATAACAGTAATATTTCTGAAATCCGGGTGATTGATAGTAAAGGGGTCATCCGGGGGACGAGTGCTTCGGATAGCCGGAGCGTCATTGGCCAAAAGTCAACGGATAGTATGGTAAAGGCGGCCCTATTGAATAATCGTTCCCATTCGGAAAACGTGTACGACAGCTCTAACCACAACCGCTACTACATCAATGTAGTCCCGCTTAACGATAATAATAACAACGTTGTGGGGGCCGTCCAATTGCGGGCCAGCTTGGAGAGCGTCTATTCCAACATCAACAGTATTACCTTAATCTACCTTTCAGCAGCCCTGATTACGATCGTCTTGTCACTATTCTTAGCGATCCTTATTTCCCAGGAAATTACCCAGCCAATCGAAGAAATGCGTAAACAGACGTTACGGATTGCACGGGGGGACTTCTCCGGCCAAGTTAAGGTGATGGGTAATGATGAGTTAGGCCAGCTCGCCGGGGCGGTAAATAACCTGTCCGTGCGGGTTGAAGAGGCCCAGGAGTCATCCGATTCGGAACGGCGGCGACTCGACAGCGTCCTCTCCCACATGTCGGATGGGGTGTTAGCAACGGACCGGCGGGGCAACGTGACGATTGTTAACAATATGACCCTCCAATTACTGGGGGTGGACCATGAGGACGACTTGATCGGTAAGTCAATTATTGATGTCCTTAACATTCGCCATGACTATACCGTCCGTCAGCTGATTAATGAGGATCAGCAAGAGATGATTATTGACATGTCCAATGCCGGAAATGACCTCATCTTAAACGCCTACTTCTCACCAATTCAGCGGGAATCAGGCTTCATCAGTGGGTTGGTTTGTGTCCTTCATGATGTTACCAGCCAACAAAAGGAAGAGCGGGAACGGAAGCAGTTCGTTTCTAATGTTTCCCACGAGCTGCGGACACCATTGACGAGTGTCCACAGTTATGTGGAGGCGCTAAGTGATGGTGCCTGGAAGGATAAGGAGATCGCGCCTAAGTTCTTAACCGTTATCCAAAATGAAACTGACCGGATGATCCGGATGATTAATGACCTGTTAAGCATGTCACGGATGGACTCAGGGACGACGAAGCTCAACCTAGAATACGTTAACATTAAAGAGCTATTCAATTATATTTTGAACCGGTTCGATATGATTATCAAAAAGGATGAAGATAGCGGCGAAAGTAGTAAGAAGTACACCATCGAGCGCTACTTTACCAACAAGGACCTGTGGGTTGAAATCGATACGGATAAGTTTACCCAGGTGATTGATAATATTATGAATAATGCCATTAAGTACTCTCCTGATGGTGGGGTCATCACGACCCGCCTGCTGGAGACCCATAATCACGTTATCTTAAGTATTTCTGACCAGGGGCTCGGTATTCCCCGTAAGGACCTCGGCCGAATCTTTGATCGTTTCTTCCGGGTTGATAAGGCCCGGAGTCGAAAGCAAGGCGGAACCGGCTTAGGACTTGCCATTTCCAAGGAAGTCGTTAACATGCTCGGTGGTCAGATCTGGGTTGACAGTGTTGAAGGGAAGGGTTCCACCTTCTACATTTCACTGCCGTACGTACCTTATGAAGAGGAGGATGATTGGGATGATCAAGAAACTAAGGACTAATTGGTTAGCAATTGCCTTGGCACTCGCGGTAATCCTCAGTCTCTTCTTGTCGAGCCTGATCTGGACGAACCCCTTCCAGTATGAGGGGGCTCGTCGGGAAAACATTCGTGGTAATCAGCAGTACACGACTCAGTCGATGGGGGATGTTTACTTGCCAACAACGGTGGTACGGACAGACCGCCGGGGCAACCAGACCACCCTATATAGTCCTGAAGTAACCCTTGTTCGGGAGATGCGGGATAGCATTCGCTCCTGGCAATTTGGCCGGGTATCCGCGGTTAAGACTAATAATAGTGATGTCTACCTTAGTTACCTCCGTCACCGTAATTCACTGATGTTAAGTTATCCGAATGCGGTCCCCACACTAATCTTTAACGAGACCTTTTCTCAGGAAATTAACAGTGACCAGGTGGGCCAAATTAACCACATCGTGATTCCGTTATCCGGGCCCCGGGAGGTCTACCTCCTTAGTGATCACCACTACGGGATTTACCGTCTCCGGGTCAACAAGGGCTCCTTTTCAAAGATCGTTCAATTGGCTAAGGGAACGAAGCAGATTCCCGTTGACCATAAAATTGTCAATGGCCAAACGATCACAACCTATCCCCGGGAATTTACCCTCCCCACCTTCGCCTTCCAGATAACCAACCAGAATATTGAAACGCTGAGCTCTAACCTAATTAGCGGTAGCCGGCAGAGTAATATCACGACGACAAGAAATGGCGACCGGACTATTTATACGAGTGGTAATAACCGCCGTCTATCCTATAACCGTGTGGTGGGAACCATTAATTACCGGTCCTACGCAAGTGATGAGTACCGGAGTACCGAACAGCTTTACTCTTACTTCTACAACCGCCTAGTCAAAACCGGGGTACAGCTAAATAATATCCGCTTTGATGGCACTAGTGCCCATGACCGGCGCTTTACCTACCGGACCTTTATCGACGGCTTCCCGGTTTTCAATGATGACGGCTACGGTAGTATCACGATGACGGATAAGAACGGGGCGGAACAGTGTCAAATGAGTCGCTATTCCCTGCAGGTACCGCTACCGACAAGTCAGCGGCAGGAAAAGCTCCCGTCGAGTACCACAGTCTTTAATCTGCTGCATGCTAGTCCCCACTTTAAGGAATTTAAGGGGCTACGGATTGGCTACCTCTGGAAGAGCGGCGGAAATAAAAAGGTGGTTAAGTTGACGCCGACTTACTTCGTTAAGTACCACGGCAACTGGGTTGATTACGAAGAGTTTGTAAAGTAAGGGGGTCAGTGAAGTGAACTTTAAACGAATTCAGTGGATTTTTCTAATTGCTTTTCTGGCCTTTGACATTATCGTCGGTTGTGAATTACTGTTACAGAATCGTTTTACCATTGCCAATGGTGGCCAGAATCGGCAGGAAACGGTGCTAAAGGAAATGCGGTCTGATTCAATTAGCTACGGGCCCCTCTCCAAGAGCCAGCCGAACGCCTACTATATTTCTGGTAGCCGGTCGGGCGATGGTGGCCAGCTGGAGCAGGAAATGACCAAGCTGCATAACCAGACGGCCCGCTTTGCCAACAGTCAACTAAACAGTGAATTTGATTCCCCCATTCGCGTTAACGCGGACCATCCGGAGTGGCAGCTCAATAAGTTGATCAAGCGGAGTCGGAACGTCCCCCTGGGAAGCCACTACCACTATAATGCCCAGCTTTCGGATAAAACGACCGTTGTTTATACCCAAATGGTCAAGCACCGCCCCGTGATGGTAAGTGATGGGCAGTTGCGTTTTCACTTAAATAATAACCACCAGGTCACTGGGTTTACCCAGGCCTATATTGAAAACGCGACGACCCTGCAGCAACGTTCGGCAACCATCAGTCAGCGGCGGGCGGTAATCTGGCTTTACCGTCATAATCAAATTCCAAATAATTCACAGATCCGGTGGGCGATGTTAGGATACACTAAGTTGTTAACGACCAATAACCGTAACCGGTCCGTCTATGTACCGACCTGGGCCGTCCAGATTAAAACCGCCGGTACTTACGAACGCTTGAACGTCAATGCCTTTAACAGTACGGTTATGAAGTCATCACCGGACACGGTTAACATGGACGGTATTAAATAAGCACAAAGGAGCAGTCGATAGTGGAAGAAAAAGATTCGTTACGTTACAGCATCCTTGCCAGTGGTAGCACCGGCAACGTTACTTATCTTGAAACCAACCACCACCGGATCCTAATCGATGCCGGTCTCAGTGGTAAGAAGATTGAGGGGCTGATGAAGAAGATCAACCGCTCCCTCGCTGATGTAGAAGCGATTTTTGTGACCCATGAACACACTGACCATAGCCATGGAGTCGGCGTATTGGCCCGGCGGTATGGAATGGCCGTGTACGCCAATGAAGGAACCTGGCAGGCAATGGCTAGTAAGGTCGGCAAGATCCCCGCGGAACAAAAGTTTTTGTTACCACCGAATAGTGTAAAAACCTTTGGGGATATGGATATTGAAAGCTTTAGTGTTTCGCATGACGCTGCCCAGCCGCAGTTTTACCAGGTTCACCACAATAACAAGACCTTCTGTATCTTAACGGATACGGGCTACGTCTCCGACCGGGTTGCGGGAACGATTCGCGATGCGGATGCCTACCTGATGGAATGTAACCACGATACCGAGATGCTACGGATGGGGCCGTACTCCTGGCCGCTGAAGCAGCGGATTCTTGGCGATGAGGGGCACCTATCCAATGAGGAAGGGGCCGATGCGTTGATGGATGTGGTTGGCCACCGGACCAAGGAAATCTTTTTGGGCCACCGCAGCCAGCATAATAATATGCGTTCCCTAGCCCACCTAACCGTTGCCAGCCTGATGAAACAGCATGATTTCGGTGTGGGCCATGACTTCCAACTGGCCGATGCCGAACCGGAGCAACCTAGTAAATTAATGGTCCTATAACAGTAAATTCAAAGATTCTTCACAACTATGCATTATGTTGAAAAGGAGAAATCGTTTGGAGGAATGAGTAATGAAAGATGATCAACCACAGCGTAATCGCTTTTGGGTTAAGGTAGCGGCCGTTGGGCTTGTCGCTGGTTTAATCGGGGGCGGACTGGTCCTAGGGGTGAACGGTGCCATTCAGCACTACCGTGAGACAACCGCAACGAGGGTTCCCAGCGGTTCTAACCGTTCGGGTGGCACTAAGGTAAACGGCAATAAGGCCAATCTGAATACGGAATCAACCAAGGCTTATAACTCCGTCCAGGGGGCCGTAGTTAGTGTCATTAACAAGCAGAAGGTCCAACAGAGCGACGGGATGGTTGGTCCGTTTGGTATTGTTATCCCCGGTGATGATAGCAACTCTAGTTCCAAAAATAGCGGTAAGTTACAGACGGCTAGTGAAGGTTCTGGGGTTATCTATAAAAAGGCGGGAAATAGTGCCTACGTCGTTACCAATAACCACGTGGTTTCGGGTTCTAACGCCCTCCAAATTATCCTAAGCAGTGGTAAGAAAGTGAATGCCCAGCTAGTCGGTTCAGATGCAGCAACGGACTTGGCAGTTCTCAAAATTAACTCAGCCGACGTAAAAACGGTTGCTGAATTTGGTAACTCCAATTCGATCAAGGCCGGTCAAGATGTACTGGCCATTGGTTCACCGATGGGGAGCGAATATGCCAACACGGTTACCCGGGGGATTATTTCGGCGAAGAACCGGACAATTAAGGCCGGGACCGATGGCACGTTGACGTCGGTTATCCAGACCGATGCCGCGATCAATTCTGGTAATTCTGGTGGACCGTTGATTAACATGGCCGGCCAGGTAGTGGGGATCAACTCGATGAAGCTCTCTTCCAATACCGATGGTTCTTCGGTTGAGGGGATGGGCTTTGCGATCCCAAGTAATGAAGTGGTCAGCATCATCAACCAATTGATCAAGAAGGGCGGCATTGAGCGGCCAGCACTGGGCCTGGGGATGGTTGACCTAAGTAATATCTCCGCGGACCAGCAAAAGACAATCCTGAAGTTACCATCCAGCGTGACGAAGGGGGTTGTCGTGGCCCAGGTTGCTAGTGGCTCGGCAGCCGATAACGCTGGTCTTAAGAAGTACGATGTTATTACTAAGCTTGGTAATACCCAGGTTAGCGATACCGGCGAACTGCGGGCGGCCCTATACAAGTACAAAGTTGGTGATACGACGAAGATCACCTTCTACCGCAATGGTTACCAGCAGACCGTGACGGTCCACCTTACAAAGGCGGCCGCTAATGATGATAGCAGCCAACAAGAGCAGGATGGTGAATAGTTAAGGGAGTCGGTTACGACTTCGTTCTTTAAGCCGACAAGTACAAAATGAGGTCCAGGGTTCAGCTTTTGCCGGACTTTGGACCTCATTTGTATACCACGGCGTTTGCTGTTGGGCGATATGGAGACTTTTCTTTTGGCCTAAGCGGACTAGTGTTAAAATAGCAATAATACATTTGATTGGACGGTGGAAAAAATGAATAATCGGCAGTTTAAATATCCAGATACGAAGGCCTATGAATTTGTAACTAACCGTCTTGCCAAGCGGGGGGTCAAGCTCGATGACTTGGCAGAGATTATTTACCAATCACAACGGGAGTTTGAACCAACCCTGACGATGGACCGGGTGCAAGAGTACCTCCAAGATGCACTGCACAAACGGGAACTATTAAATAACGCGATGGTGATGCTGGAACTAGACCGGCTAGTTGAAGAGAATAAGGTGGCAGAGCCCCTTTCCAGTATTATAAAAAATGATGTTGGCGTGTTTGGCGTTGACGAAACGTTGGCCCTGCAGATCGCTAATATTTACGGGACGATTGGGACCACCAACTTTGGCTACTTTGACCGGGTAAAAAAGGGAATTATCGCTAAGTATGACCACGACCAAAGCCACGTTAATACGTTTATTGATGACCTATTAGCGGCGATTGTGGCGGCCGTTTCGGGTAAAATTGCCCACCAGTATGCTTAAAATAGTTGAGAAGAGCACCATGAGGCGACAAGGATGCGGAATTTCGCATCCTTGTCGCTTCTTGTATACCGGGCCGCTAACTTTTGATCCTGAGATGACCCCGCTTGTAAAATGAAAACATGAAAGCACTGTGTACAACTGCTGGTCCTAATAGTGATAATTAGTAGTAGCGGGTACGTAAGGAAGTATGATTATCACTTTTAAAAACGAATAATCCAGGAATTTAAATCAGTTATTATTCAGCAAGCCACGGTCTGTTGCCTAAAGACCACAAGCCGTGTTATTTTAAGAAAGAATTATGAAAAAATTAACTTCTACTTTTAGCTGTGGATAAGTAGGTGGAAAACTTTTGCCTGACGGTTGACTAAATTAAGAATGCCGGTATGATACTATTCTGGACTATTTAAAGTTATCCACAGGCAGAACGCTATCCAGTGGATAAGTGGATAAACTTAGTGGATAGTTAGCGGCAATTGTTGATATACCGGCGTTTGTGTACTGATAACGCGAACGGTTGTTTTTGTGGATAACTGTGGATAAGTCGGTTCTCAGAAAGCGGTTTTATCTGAAGGGCAGAAGCGAACATTCGGAGATTAATTACTAGTTATCAACTGCCTGTGGATAACTGTGTGGATAACTTGTGGAAAGCGGTGGATATCTTGAATATTAAAATTATTGGTGTTGGTAAGTTAAAGGAAAAGTACTTCAAGGCCGGAATTGCGGAGTACCAAAAAAGACTGGGGCGGTTTTGTAAATTCCAAATTGTCGAGGTCCCGGACGAGAAGGCACCCGAGTCGCTAAGTCAGGCCGAAATGGACGAGGTAATGGCTAAGGAGGGGGAACGGATCCTCAGTAAGATTAAGGACCGGGAATACGTCTACGCCTTAGCAATTAAGGGTAAGGAGCGGACTTCTGAAGAATTCGCGGAAGAAATTAACCGCCTGACGACTTACGGCCACAGTGACATCACCTTCGTCATCGGCGGCTCACTTGGCTTGAGCCCGGCCGTTTTGAAGCGGGCCGATACGCAGATCTCCTTTGGCCGGTTTACCCTGCCGCACCAACTAATGCGCTTAGTTTTGAGTGAGCAAATTTACCGGGCCTTTACCATTATTAACGGCCTTCCCTATCACAAGTAGAGCGTGTGGTCACCATTCTTGGCTAAGTGAACTATACTAGAGGTGTAATTAATAAACGGATGGAGGAATTAAAGATGAAAAAAGTGGCAATTATTGTTGGCAGCGTCCGTCCTAATCGGCGGAGTATCCAGGTAGCTGAGTGGTTGCGTAAGCAGCTTGTGAAGAGTAATCGGGTTCAATTTGACATAGTTGACCTGCAACGGGTGAACTTGCCGATGATGGATGAGCCACACTTACCATTCACCGGCCTGTACACCCATGCTAAGACCCGGCAGTGGAGTCGCTTGGTACAGTCTTACGATGGCTTTATCTTTGTCTTCCCACAGTATAACTGGGGTTATCCAGCCGTTTTAAAGAATGCAATTGACTACCTCGCAAAAGAATGGCAGGGGAAGCCAGTTAGCCTAGTTACCTTTGGTGGCCATGGTGGTAGCCAGGCACAAATTGCTATGCGCCTGGTAATTACCGGCTTAAAGATGAAGCTGTTAGTGGTTAATCCCCAGATTGACCTGATGCCAACGGATTCGCTGGCACGGGCAGACTACCGCCTGCATACGCATGACGATGAGGTGGCACTGTTACGGACAGAGTTTGAAAATGTTTTGAAGTAAGTGACTAGGGGCTCGGCCCGAGGTCTTTTTGAAGTAGTATTAAAATCGGTGAGGCGGTGAAGACGAAGTCGGCAACGACTTCTGTCACACGCCCACTGATTTTTATTTTGGCCTGGTAACGTGATTGCCGCGCGATATTTTTTGTGATGATTGTCACCTAGTCGGATGGAGGTGCGGCTAAAATAGTAATAAATCGGTCTGATTAATTCGTGAAAAAGTTTGCAATCTCGGCGAAAGTGTGTAATTATTGAAAGCGTATTAAAAGTAAGTACAGAAAGAGGTTGTTATTAATGGAACGTCAATTTGATTTTCTGATGCCAAGTGTTAACTTCTTTGGCCCTGGTGTCATCAAGAAGATCGGTGACCGGGCTAAGATGCTCAACATGCATAAGGTTCTGGTAGTAACTGGGGGCCACATCGGAAAGATCAAGAACGGCCCAGTGGACCAAACTATAGATTCACTGAAGGCAGCCGGCGTTGAATACGTTATCTTTGATGGTGCCGAAGAAAACCCTAAGATTCGGGACATCAAGAAGGGAAAGCAAATCTACCTCGACAATCATTGTGACAGTATTATCACGGTCGGCGGGGGGTCTGCCCATGACTGTGGTAAGGGAATCGGTATTATCCTGACGAATGGTGATGACATCACTAAGCTGGCCGGGATTGAAACCCTGGACAAGCCGTTGCCACCATTGATGGCGGTTAACACGACTGCCGGGACTGGTTCTGAATTGACCCGTCACGCCGTAATTACTAACGAAGATACCCACCTTAAGTTCGTGGTTGTTTCATGGCGGAACATTCCACTGGTATCCTTTAACGACCCAATGTTAATGCTGGACATCCCACAAGCCACCACGGCCGCTACTGGTTTGGATGCTTATGTTCAGGCAATTGAACCATTTGTTTCCGTGGACCACAACGACATTACCGATAGTCAATGTGAAAAGGCCATTAAGATTATCCAAAAGTACCTGCCAGAGGCCGTTGCTAATGGTCATAACGTGGAAGCACGGACCAAGATGGTCGAAGGGGAAATGCTGGCTGGGATGGCCTTCAACAACGCTAACCTCGGCTACGTTCACGCAATGGCACACCAACTGGGTGGTCAATACGACGCTCCTCATGGTGTCTGCTGTGCATTGATGCTGCCAGTAGTTGAAGAATGGAACATCATCGCCTGCCCAGACCGCTTTGCTAAGTTGGCCGAAATCATGGGTTATGACATTTCTGGGCTGACCACGATGGAAGCTGCCCACAAGTCGATTGACGGCATGCGTGAATTAGCTAAGGCCATCGGTATTCCGGACTCCATCAAGGCCATCGGTGCCAAGCCAGAAGACTTCGAATTGATGGCAGAAAATGCCCTCAAAGATGGTAACGCCTTCTCTAACCCACGTAAGGGAACTAAGGAAGAAGTTGTTAAACTCTTCCAAAAGGCTTACGACGGTATTTATTAATTAGGGATAATAACTTTAATCCGTAAAAAGTAGCCAAAAAATCTTAACAGAAATAGCTGGAGCCTGTGACTTAAATCTGTTATATCGATTAAAAGTCAACAGCGCGGTACACAAATGGGGTCCAAAGTTCGGTAAAACCGAACTCTGGACCCCTATTTGTACTCGCGGGGGCATGACTACGAAGTCGTAACCGACTTCTGTCATGCCATACTGCATTGTGGTAGGAAATCGATTAAAATGAGGTTAGTTACACTAGGAGTCCCGATTAATTCTAAGGAGAATAGTTATGAAAGTATTGCATGTCTTAGCACAACTACCATCGAAAACGGGAAGTGGGGTTTACTTTTCCAATGTCATTAAGGGTTTAAAGGAGAGCGAGAATGCCTGTATTTATGGCTGCTTCCCCGAATTCGATAATAGTACGGTCCCCGGTCAGCACCAGTACCCGGTTGTCTTTCCCAATGCCGACTGTGACTTCCCGCTGCCGGGGATGAGTGATGTAATGCCTTACCGCAGTACCGTTTATGGTGAGATGACCCCCACGATGATTGCTAATTGGCGGCGTGCCTTTACGGCAACGATTAAGCAGGCCCTTGCCGAATTTCAGCCGGACGTTATCTTGTGTCACCACCTCTGGTTCTTAACTTCTTTGGTGTGCCAGCTAGCCACGGTACCGGTCTATGCCTTTTGCCACGGTACCGACTTACGGCAAGCAAACCAGCATCCGGCGTTAAAGGACCGTTACGTCACGAATTTGGACCGGCTCCAGCAGATTTTTGCGCTCAGTCACTTGGAAAAGCAACGGATCCAAGCGGTTTATGGCCTGCCGGCAGATAAAATAACCGTTATTGGCGGTGGCTATGACCCGGCCATCTTTAACCCCCAGGGCCGGGAAGCACACACGAATATTGAAGTAGTTTATGCTGGGAAGATCGCGGCTGCCAAGGGGGTCTTTGCCCTAATGCCAGTGTTTGACCGGTTAAGCAAGAAGTACCCGCAGGCCCGGTTAACCCTGGTGGGCAATGTCGGACCGGTAGCTAAGCAACGGCTGGCCCCCTACTTGCAAAATCCCCAGATTCACCTGCGGCCGGCCGTCCCGCAACGGCAGTTAGCAGACCTTTACCGCCACAGTGATATTTTTGTCCTCCCGTCATATTACGAGGGTCTTGCCCTGTCAGCGATTGAAGCACTGGCATGTGATTTACGGGTGGTAATAACCACGATCCCCGCACTACAGGAACAGCTCGGGCCACTGGTTAACAATAGTGGCCTGATCTCATACGTTGACCTACCACGGATTGTTAACCAGGACGAGCCCGTTAAAGCGGACCTTCCGGCTTTCTATGACCGCCTACAAGCGGCATTAGAAAAACAACTGACGGCGGTCAAAGAAGGACAGCCCTTCCCAACCGCCGTTCGGACCGCCATTCAATCTAACAGCTGGCCCCGGTTAATCCAACGGATCCAACAGATAATTGAAAGTAAATAAATTAATCCCCTTCGCGGTGCTCTGTAGCAGACGACCGTGAGGGGGATTAGTTATTTATTTTAGTGCGTTTTGGTATGGTGGAGTAATTTCCGGATAACCAGGTAGTAGACCAGGCCAATGACAAACCAGCCGGTCCCGAGAACCTTAGCTACCGGGTGTAAGTTGAGCAGAACGGAAAAGACAATTATAAAACCGATAATTGGAACGACGAGGTGCCGGAGGTAGTCGGTTGAATGCTGGCGCCGGATGTAGTGGTTGATCACGGCAAGGTGAAGAACACAGAAGGAGAAGAGGGCCCCACAGTTAACAACTGACGAAAGAGTCGTGGAATGGTTCATAAATAAGATCCCAATTACGATGGAGACCCCGGCAACCAATAGGGTCGAAACATACGGTGTTTTATACTTTGGGTGAATGGTGGCGAAGATGGTGGGCATGTTCTTGTCCCGGGCCATACTGTAGAGAACCCGGGCCAGTGCAGCCTGCATAACCAGGGCACTTGCCAACCCCAGGGCCAGGATAGTGATGATGGTGGTTAGAATTAAGAGTGGTTGACCACCAACCTGGTAAGCGATCCGGTAAAAGGCGGTGTTGATATCGCCGAGGGTTTTATAGTTGGGGTGGATAAGGCCCGCCATGTAGGTTTGGCTGACGAAAAGAAGACCGATCAAAAAGAGGGTCCATAAAATAGCTTTACCAACGACTTTATTACCACCCTTGGTTTCCTCAGCCATCGTACTAATGCCGTCGAAACCCAGAAAGCTAAGTACCGCAATTGAAACGGCACTTAAGATGGCGGTCATGCTAAAGGTCTGGGGATTGTAAAACGGCTTTAGGGTGACCCCTTCGCCGACCCCGTGGCACAGACCCCAAATCCCGCAGGCAAAGAAGATTGCGAGCGTAATTAGCTGGACGATAACGAAGATCTTGTTGGCCCGGGCGGTAAACTCAATTCCCCGGATATTAATAACCGTATTGATCACACAGAACAGGACTAGCCAAACGATTGGCGAGATGTTGGGAAGCAGTCCTTTTAAAGCATTGGCGGATAGAACATACAGGAGGGCGGGGATGAAGATGTAATCGAGCATGATCATCCAGCCGGACATAAACCCAATTGTGGGCCCAATTCCCCGCTGGGCATAAGCATAAACAGAACCGGCGATGGGAAAGGCCTGGGACATCTGACTATAGCTAACAGCAGTGAAAAACATTGCAATCATTCCGACCAGGTACGCCATGGCCACCATCCCCTTGGCCGGGACAGCGACGGAGCCATAAATCCCGAAGGGGGCCACCGGGACCATTGCAATTAGTCCGTAAAAGATGAGGTCCTTACAGGTTAACTTACGACTCAGTTCTTGTTTGTAGCCGAACTGTTCAAGATCATCGGCTGGTTTATCATTTTTTTCATCATTTGCCATACTGATCCCCTCTTAATTTAATACACGATTAGAAACAGATTAGTATAAGATAATAATAACATGATAAATAACCGTTATCAACATGTTAATTATTGATCAAGACTGTTAGGACGTGCATTGTCAACTAATTACGGTATAATTGACATATATGAATTAACTGCTTACATTTATCGGCTAGGAGGAATAACAATGCATAAAGTTGGTATTATTGGTTTAGGGCATGTCGGAACTACGGTTGCCCATATCCTATTGATGAAGGACCTGGTGGATGAGTTAGTACTAATTGACCAGGACGAGAAAAAGGTTGAGGCGGAGTACCTTGACTTTAGTGATTCCTTTGCGCGAACGTCATCATCGGCGGTGATCAAGTGTAACAATTACGCTGAACTGGCAGATGCCGACCTCATTGTAACGGCCTTTGGTGACGTCAGTGCGACTGCCCGGACCGGGGACCGTTTTGCCGAATTACCGATTAACCTCAAGAACGCGGCACTTGTCGGCAAGCAGATCAAGGAGAGCGGCTTTAACGGGATTTTAGTCAATATTTCGAACCCCTGTGACGTCATTGTTAACGCCCTTCAACAGGCGACGGGTCTGCCCCACCAGCGAATCTTTGGCACGGGAACCTTTCTTGATACAGCCCGGATGCAGCGGGCGGTAGGTGCTCACTTTGGCGAAGCACCCCAAAACGTCAGTGGCTTAGTACTGGGGGAGCACGGTAACTCCCAATTTACTGCCTGGTCGACGGTCAAGCTTGATGGTCAGGCGGTAACCGAGTTAGCCGACCAGGGACAGATTGACCTGGCACAACTGGACCAGGAAGTGAAGAACGCGGCCTTTAAAGTCGTCGCCGGGAAGGGGTACACTTCCTATGCTGTTGCCACGTGTGCCGTCCGCATGGTGATGGCCGTTTTCCAAGATAAGCATGAATTCATGCCGGCCTCCGTATACCTGAAACAGTATGGTTGCTACATCGGTTACCCGGCCATTATCGGCAAGCAAGGGGTTGAAAAGGTTAAGCCGGTCAGTCTAACGGCCGAAGAAACGGCCAAGTTGGAGAACTCTGTTAAGACCATTACCGCCAAGGCGCAGGACTAAGGAAAGTACAAGTTTCGTTCACTTTAATATCGTGAAATCGTCCACCAGCCAGTGCCCAAATTGAGCTATACTAGTTATTAAAATGACTATGGATGGTGAAAAAATGGTAAAGTCAGCCCGGAATAAAACAATTGATTTTGACCTGGCACATGCTCCGGCTGGTGTTCTAGCACAAATTAAGACAGCTAAGGATGATCTGACGACCCGGTCAGCAATTATCGACCAAAGCATTAACGGTGACTCATTTGCGATCCTACCGCAATTGCCGGACCACGTGGCTGATTTGGCGCTGGTTGACCCACCCTATAATTTGAATAAGCACTACGATGGCCTTAACTTTAAGCGGCTGGCGGATACTGACTACCAGTCCTTTACCCAGCGGTGGATTGACGCATTAAAGCCCAAGTTGACGGCCACTGCGAGTTTATATGTCTTTTCCGACTGGCAAACCAGTATTGCAATTGCCCCGATCTTGGCGCGCAACTTTACCATTAAGAACCGGATAACCTGGCAACGGGAAAAGGGCCGGGGGGCCAAAACTAACTGGAAAAACGGGTTAGAAGATATTTGGTTTTTGACCCAGGATGACAAGCAGTACACCTTTAACGTGGACCAGGTAAAGCAACGGCGGCGGGTCGTGGCCCCTTACCGGGAAAATGGGCAGGCCAAGGACTGGCAAGAAACGGCGGCCGGCCGTTTTCGTGATACCATGCCTTCTAACTTTTGGGATGATATTTCAATTCCGTACTGGTCAATGCCGGAAAACACGGGGCACCCTACCCAAAAGCCGGAGAAGTTGTTAGCCAAAACCATCCTGGCTAGTTCGAACCCTGGCGACCTGGTTATCGATCCCTTTGCCGGGGCGGGCTCCAGCATGGTAACGGCTAAAAAGTTGGGCCGGCACTATGTCGGTATTGAACAGAGTAAGCTGTATACGGCGTGGGGGGTCTACCGCCTCATGCAGGCTGACCAGGACCATAGTATTCAGGGCTACCAGGACGGGGTCTTTTGGGAACGTAACACGAGTGCCCTGCAGCGGGCCAGCCAACACAGAAAAGGTAATTAAGTTGAATAAATAATAAGCGGCATACGCATATTCTTGAATACGCGTATGCCGCTTTCTTATACCGTTAATTGATTACTTAGGGTAGCTAAATGAGTTGTCACCGCTCTGGGTAGCCAGGCGGATTAGGTCGGCGTTAGCAGTGTCGTGGTCAAGCGTGCCACCATCTTCTTGGTGCCGCCGGCCAAGGTCATTGTCACCACTGTCGCTATCAAGAATTACCCCTGGTCGGTTAGCAGCGTGGACCTCGTTATCCCCACTTGCGTTGTTAACCAAGTAGTGGCCGTGAACTGTTAAACGGTGGGCCGTAAAGTCGCCAGAAGCTAGGTCGGCCTTCCCGCCGTTGACCTTTACCCGGTTCAGTTCGATGTCGCCGCTATCGGTCTTTAGGCGGACTGCCCGTAAGTTAGTCCGGTCGATTTCAAGATCACCAGAATTAGTGGTTAACGTGCCACCGTTGAGTCGGCAGTTATTGACGCTTAGGTCACCTGCCGTCGTTTTAACCTGTCCCTGGGCGAGCCGTACCTTTTGTAGGTCAATGTCAGCGTTGTTCTTAACGGTCAGTTTTGTTAGCTGGCTTCCTTTTGGTACCGTAATGACGATCCGGTTAGTACTACTGGACCAACTAAAGTTGAAATGTTTAGTCCGACTGGCAGGGGCCTGGGTAACGGTGAGCTGGTCATCACTTACCTGGGCCTTAACGTTAGCTGACCGACGACCGGTGTACTGAACGTTATAGTCGGCCCCTTCCTTAATTACCACATCGGCAGTTGTTGCTGTAACTTTCACCCGGTTAAAACTCTTTTGGGTAAGCGTCCGGCGGCTGGTCTGAGTCACCGTCTCCTGGTTAAAGGGGTTAAACGGGTGACGGTGGCTAAAGAAGCCGACCAGGGCAACGATGGCGCCAACGACAATGAGGCTTCCGCCAATGCTAAGTGCCTTTTTCATCAGGCCACCTCCTTAAACTTAGTCTTGAGGTACTGAATTAGATTTTTACATCCCCGAATGAGCCATTTCCCGGCCCAGATCACGAGGGCGAAGACGATAATGAGCAGGCCCAGTAAAAGTATTCCGCCACCGAGGTAGAAAATCCCGGCCCACAAGTCACTGGCAAAGAGAGAGGCGGCAAGGGCAAAGGCAGAAACACTAAAGCCCAGTACGATCCCGATTAGGCCAATGACCAGGCCGAGCAGTTCTAGCGCCAGGGGAACCAGGATCAGGATAAGGACCACCACTAGACAAATGTAGAGTACTTTCTTCAGGCGCCGGTTATTGGCTGCGCTAAGTGGTGTACTAGTTGGCCCTGCCGAGGTGTCAGTGGTCTTACTAATGATTTCCTGGCTGAGCTGCTCGGGTGTTCCCAACTGGTCAACGATTTCCTTAACGGTTGAAAAACCGGCATCCTCGATGTATTCGTTGTAGAATTCAACGGCGTCGTCGCGGTCGTTAGTGCTGAGTTGGTTCAGCCGGCCCTTGAGTTGTTGGATGTATTGTTCGCGGGCGTTCATTGTGTTCCCCCCTTTTCGTTTGAATTGAAGACGCGGTCCAGGCTTTCCTTGTAGTCATTCCAAAGTTTCCGGACCCGGTTAAGGTGTTGATCACCCTTGGGTGTAATGCGGTAGTAACGGCGGTTGCGTCCCTGGTAATTCTGCTGGTAGGTCGTTACATAACCCCCCTGGTTAAGGCGGCGTAAGACCGGGTACATGGTTGATTCCGAAATGGAGATCACCTTTTGCATTTCCTGGGTGAGCGCGTAACCATAGTAGTCTTGTCGTTCGAGAATCGCCAGGACCATCCCGTCAAGGAGGTCGGCGGTAATGGTAATTTTCATGTTGACGCTCCTTTACTATCTTTTATCTAATATTATATCCTATATAGTATTATATTGGCAATAAGTAAGGGAAAAATAAAAAGGTGGATTGCACCACCTTTGCTAATTATTCTTTTACAAAGCCAGTTTGCTTAAGTTTGGCACCATACATCAGTGTGTTTTCGACTGGGCACTTCTTAGCAACGTCGGCCAGAAAC
This sequence comes from Limosilactobacillus sp., assembly GCF_051873035.1. Taxonomy (GTDB): domain Bacteria; phylum Bacillota; class Bacilli; order Lactobacillales; family Lactobacillaceae; genus Limosilactobacillus. The sequence goes on along the minus strand of NZ_JBJEEL010000038.1, from coordinate 26,173 downwards.
TGTTGAATGTCTTCTGCTGACTCGTTACTCCGGATATGTGGTTCGTAACGAATCTCGGTAAACTTATAGCGGCTTTCCCCATCGACTTCTTCGCGCCCCAGGTCACCTTCAACGTTTACCCAGAAGGCCTGTAAGTCGAAGTGGCGTTTCCGGGCCAATTCAGTGGCGGTGATTGACTGGCAGGCGCCAAAGGATGCTAGGAGAATCTCCACCGGGTTCATTCCCGTATTCGTGCTTTCTGGTTCGTCAAAGGTAATTTCAAATCCCCGGGTACCGGCAGCCACCTGCATCCCCGTAGTGGTCTTAGTGGCTTTAACTTTATATGTGCTCATTATCACAAACCTCCTCTTTTGTCCCGAGTGTACCCGATCCGCTAGTGGGGTGCAATCAATATGCTTCTTTGACCTGGGAAATATTAATGCCTATAATTTAGAGTATCAATTGATGATGAAATGGGGAGGTTAGGATGAAATATTCGCACCGGTTAAGCGACGCCGTTCATATCTTGGTATATTTAGAAATTTTAGGCAGTGCCAGTAGCTCTACCATTGCCGACAGTGTCAACTCTAATCCCAGCCTAATTCGGCGCCTAATTGCCCGGATGGTTAAGGCCCAGATTTTAAACCGGCAGGGGCGGGGCAGTGAAATCAAAATTAGCTTAGGGCGTCCGGCCACGCAGGTCAGCCTCCTTGATATTTACCAAGCGGTTGAAGATCACCAGCACTTTTTAAATGTTGATCCTGAAGTTAACCATAACCAGGACCTGGGACGGAGTATGCCGACGGTCCTGGCAGGAATTTATAATGAAGTTCAAGTGACGGCGGAACAAAGGATGGCCCAGATTAGCCTCCAGTCAATCATCACCGCGGTCCGTAAGCAGATGCAGCGTGAGGATAAGTAGTTATGTAGCTAAAAGAGTCGACAACGCGGTACATAAAAAGGCATCAAGCATTCGGTAAATCCGAACGCTTGATGCCTTTTTATACTCACGGGAGGTAGCTCTTTTTTTACAAAGCAGGATGCTTCATCTGAATGTGTTTGCGGGCAGCCTCGATAAAGGTGTCGCCAAACGGCTGGAAGCCATACTTAGCGTAGTAGCCACGAATGTAGTACTGGGCATGGATAATAATTTCTTTCCCCGGGAAGTGCGCCTTAATTCCGGCCAATAGTCGGTCCATCAACGGCGCCGATAGGCCGGTCCCCCGGTAGTCCTGCGCGATTACTACCCGGCCAAAGGTAACGTGGTCCCCGTCAACAAAATAGCGGGCATAGGCGACGAGTTGGTCCCCGTCCTTGCAGAGGAGGTGGCGGGCCTGCGGATCATGATCGTCGGGGTCATAAACCGCACTCTGTTGCTCGGTATTGAAGACGACGGCCCGGAGTTTTAATAGTTGGAATACTTCATAATTAGTTAATTCATCAAATGCTTTGTCAGACCAATTCAATGCTATATTCTCCTCACTTAACTTCGTGTGGCGATGACTTTCCGGCGAGAACCAGTAAGACATCTTCCAGTGAGAAGTCTACCATGTTTTTCACTGCGTTATTGGTAAAGAAGGCAATGTGTGGTGTCAAAATGACGTTATCCATCTCGTGAAGTTCGGCAATCAGGGGAACATCACTGAGGCCTTTTTTACGGCGGTCGGTCATGATGACCTTTTCTTCACCTTCAAAGGTATCCAGGGCAGCCGCAGCTAACTGGTGGTCTTTTAAGGCGGCAACCAGGTCGGCGGTTACCACGACGGGCCCCCGGCTAGCGTTTACTAGGCCTGCGGTTGGTTTCATCAGGGCAAAGTCGGCCGCCGTTAATAGGCCGGTTGAAGTGGGGTTAAGGTCGACGTGGAGGGAAACGACATCACTACGCTTGAGTAGTTCTTCTTTGGAAACATACTCGACGATTCCCTTTAATTCTTCGCGGGGTTGAACATCAAAGCCAAGAACGTGGGCCCCCAAGGCGTTTAACAGCTTTGCTAGTGTTCCACCAATCCGCCCGACCCCGATGATACCAATTGTGGCGGTGTGGATTTCCTGGGCCTGTTCATCGCTAAACCAGCGGAAGTCACCGGCTGCCACTTGAGAGTCAAACCGGTAAGACTTCCGTAAGAGACGGAAGATTTGCATCAGGGCGTGTTCGGCCACTGACCGCGGCGAGTAGGCAGGAACGTTCGTAACGGTCAGCCCGTTTGCGTGGGCTGCCGCCAGGTCAATCATGTCAAAACCCGCCGTCCGGGTCGCAATTTGCTTTAACCCGTTGGCCTTCAATTGGGGGTAGACCGCGGGATCCACCTTGTCCCGTTGCTGAATCACCAGACCGTCGACATCCTTGGTGAGGTCGACAGCGTCATTGATTAGCTTAGGGGTGGTTACAATATCGAGCTGATGGTCGGCAGCAAAAGCGTTGATAGCGGGCATTTCATCATCGCGCACACTGGTCATTAGTATCTTAGTCATGGTTAGTCCTCCTTTAGGAAAGTAGCAATTCGTTCAACGGCTAATTTGATGTTCTCCATGCTGGTAGCGTAGCTCAAACGCAGGTAACCCTGGCCACCGGCACCAAAGTAAGAACCGGGGATCACCGCAACCCGGCCCTGTTCGGCTAACGCAGTAGCGAAGGCAACGTCATCATTACCGGCACTAGCCGGAATGTGAGCGAAAACGTAAAAGGCACCGTTAGGGGTAGCCAGTTGGAAACCAAGCTGGTGTAAGGCGTGGACGAGGAAGTCACGCCGCTCTTGGTAGGCCTGCTTCATTTCTAACGTAGCCTGCCGACCGGCCTCACTACCAAAGGCAGTAGTTGCCGCGGCCATTGCGGAGTCGGTAGCGGACGTGATCATCATTCCGCTCAGGGCGCTGACGGGGCCCATTAATTCCTTGGGACCAGCGATGAAGCCAATCCGGTAACCGGTCATGGCGTGGGACTTAGATGCCCCATTAAGAACTAGGGTTTGTCCGGGAAGAAATTCGGCGATTGAAGTGTGGTGACCATCATAAATCAACTCGGAGTAAATCTCGTCGGCAATTACTACCAGGTTGGTATCCTTCACGGCCGTCGCCAGGTCAGCAATTTGCTGCCGGCTGTAGGTTACGCCGGTGGGGTTGGAAGGGTAATTTAGGATTAGGGCCTTGGCCTGGGGATGGTTGTTGATGGTTGCCTTTAACTTATCCGGGGTCAGTACGAAGTCGCTATCACTAGTGTCGATTTCGACGGCTTTCCCGCCCAGGATAGTGATGATCGCCATGTAAAGGGGGAAGGTTGGGGTTGCCACTAAGACCTCATCCCCGGGATTAATTAGGGCTGATAAGGCGGCGTAGATTCCCTGGGTCGCTCCTACCGTGACGGCAATTTCTCCGTTCGGATCGTAGTCGAGTTGGTACCGGTCGGCTAGGAAGTGGGCAATGGCCTTCCGCAGTGCTAGCGTGCCGACTCCCGGTGCGTAGTGGGAATCATTATTGGTAATGCTATCGATGGCGGCCTGCTTCATTGCGTCTGGAACGTTAAAATCGGGCTCGCCCAGGGTAAGCTTGACAATACCGGGGACCGCACTGGCCTTGGCATCAAATTCACGGATACCAACCGGCTTGAGACGGGTGAAGTTACTGTTTAGTTGTTTCATTAGGTTCGCTTTAGTTGCTGGTATAAAAATTCCTCCTTAAAAGATAAAAAAGACCCGGGATAACAATATCTCCGGGTCTTTTCATCAGATTGGAATGAGTATGATGAGGAGGGATCCGGAGACGTTAGGTCATCCGGAAACCGCCAATGACAAAATCACTGCTGGCTAGCGGATGGCGCTTCGCTAAACCAGAAGTAATAAGCGCAATCGACATGTTGCAGACGTGATTTCATCATGGGGTCCCTCCTTGATTAACTGATTGTTAATTATTCTAATTATTTTCTCATTTTTGTCAAGACCTAAATTTAGTTTATCACATCGATCAGGCCCATTATCCGCATTGAATAGGCATTAAGGGCCTTTAATAATTCTTAATAAAAATATTTCACTTTTTTGGTATATTACACTTGTGTTATATCACAAATATGCTATAATAGTAATCGTAAAGGAAGTGAATGGCAGTGCAGATCGATATAAAACGATACTTAGAGGTCCACAATTTAACTATCTACCAAGTATCCAAGCGTTCTGGATATGGCTACACGACTTTGCATAAATCATTCAATAAACCACAGTCGAGTTCGACGTCGCTTAATTTACGCGACTTAGATGCTTTAGCACGGGCTGAGCATCGGGCCATGTGGGAAGTCCTACGGGATTTAGAAAATCACTATTTGAAAGATGATGATAAGTCGTTGTAGGTATAGCAACGCTGGCTACTTTGAATGATCAATCACGATTGCAATTAATCTTAAATAAATAGTATGAGGGGGTACTGCAAAATGGCACAAAATCCAATGGATCCATTTAACAGCGATATGAATGACATTTTTAACCAATTAATGGGTGGAATGAATGGCTCAGCAAACCGTCGTTACATGATTAATGGTCATGAGGTAACACCGGAACAATTTGCCCAATACCGGCAAAGCGGTCAGTTGCCTGGCGGTATGACCCCACAACAAGGTGGTCAGCCGGGTCAACAACCAAACGAAGGCAAGGAGAGTATTCTCCACAAACTTGGCCGGAATTTAACTGAAGAAGCCCGGCAAGGCGAACTTGACCCTGTCATTGGTCGTAACAAGGAAATTCAAGAAACCGCCGAAATCTTAAGTCGGCGGACGAAGAACAACCCAGTGCTGGTTGGTGATGCTGGTGTTGGTAAGACGGCGGTTGTCGAAGGCCTGGCCCAAGCAATTGTCGATGGCAACGTTCCGGCACCAATCAAGGACAAGGAAATTATCAGCATTGACATTTCTGGCCTTGAAGCGGGCACCCAATACCGGGGCAGCTTCGAAGAGAACATGCAAAAGCTGATCGATGAAGTCAAGAAGGCTGGCAACATCATCCTCTTCTTTGACGAAATTCACCAAATCATCGGTGCCGGTTCAACCGGTTCTGACAGTGGCTCTAAGGGAATGGCTGATATTATTAAGCCAGCCTTATCCCGTGGTGAAATTACCGTAATTGGTGCAACGACCCAGGATGAATACCGGAACACCATCATGAAGGATGCGGCCTTAGCACGGCGGTTCAACCCGGTAACGGTTAACGCCCCAAGCAAGGCCGACACGGTTGCCATCCTGAAGGGAATTCGGGACCTGTACGAACGGCACCACAACGTTAAGTTACCAGATGACGTTCTTCAAGCAGCGGTTGACTACTCTGTTCAATACATGCCACAACGGTCACTACCGGACAAGGCAATTGACCTAATCGATATGACTGCTGCCCACCTGGCTGCTAAGCACCCAGCACATGATGCTAAGCAGATTGAAAAGGAAATTGAGAGTCAAGAAAAGAAGCAAAAGGAAGCTGCTAAGAAGGAAGACTACAAGGCGGCCCAAGCTGCTAAGGATAAGATTGCTGATCTGAAGAAGCAATTGAGTCAAAATTCCGAAGACGAACAAGTGACGGCAACGCCAGAAGATGTTGCCAAGGCCGTTGAACAAATGACTGGTATCCCGGTTTCCAAGATCGGTGCGAGTGATGTTGAACGGCTGAAGGACATGGACAAGCGGCTGGAAGGCAAGGTAATTGGCCAAGATGAAGCGGTTGAAGCTGTTTCCCGGGCCATCCGGCGGAACCGGGCCGGCTTTGACGAGGGTGACCAACCAATTGGTTCCTTCCTCTTCGTTGGGCCAACCGGTGTTGGTAAGACGGAACTTGCTAAGCAATTAGCCCTCGACATGTTCGGTTCTAAGAACGACATTATTCGTTTGGACATGTCTGAATACTCTGACCGGACAGCGGTTTCTAAGCTGATCGGGACGACGGCCGGTTACGTTGGCTACGACGACAACTCTAACACCTTAACCGAAAAGGTTCGTCGGCACCCATACTCCATCATCTTACTTGATGAAATTGAAAAGGCTAACCCACAAGTGATTACCCTCTTGCTTCAAGTCTTAGATGATGGTCGCCTGACGGATGGTCAAGGTAACACCATTGACTTCAAGAACACGATTATCATCGCTACTTCTAACGCGGGCTACTCCAACGATGCCCCGGTTAAGTTGGGTAATGACGAGGATGAAGAAGACTTGATCAAGAAGTTGACCAACTACTTCCGTCCAGAATTCTTGAACCGGTTTAACGCCATCGTTGAATTCCACAGCCTGACCAAGGAAGACCTGCAAAAGATCGTTAACTTGATGCTGGATGACGTTAACAAGACCTTAGCTAAGAAGGGCATGGACGTTAAGGTTACGCCAACTGCTAAGAAGTACCTGATTGATGAAGGTTACGATGAAGCAATGGGTGCTCGTCCGCTACGTCGGGTAATCGAACGGGAAATCCGTGACAAGGTCACTGACTACTACCTTGACCACCTGGATGTTAAGCACTTAGTTGCCGAAATGCAGGATGGTAAGCTGGTCATCGTCGACGCTAATGATGCTGCTAAAGACGACAGCGACCAATACCAAACACCAAACGATCAAAAAGACGAAGATAAGTAGTCTTAACTAAAATCGGGAGCATTGACAAAAGGTATTTATACCTTTTGTCAATGCTCCTTTTTATGTCTAATAAGGGCTTGCTTTTCACCAGTCGATCTTGGATAATTGATGTAAGGGCTTTCGAAAAGGTCCCTTGTTTTGATTCGTTTGGATTGTCAAAGATGGAGGGATTATCATGAGTAAGATTTTTGCTTTTAGTATCCGTAAAGACGAAGAACCCTACTTAAAAGAGTGGGCAGCGGCGCATCCCGAAGTGGAAGTTGACTACACCGACCAGCTTTTAACACCGGAAACGGCTAAGAAAGCGGCCGGAGCCGACGGGGTAGTTGTTTACCAGCAACTGGACTATACCCCGGAGACCCTGCAGGCGTTAGCTGATCAAGGAATTACGAAGATGTCTTTGCGGAATGTCGGGGTGGACAACATCGACATGGCTAAGGCAAAGGAACTGGGCTTTTCAATTACCAACGTGCCGGTTTACTCGCCAAATGCCATTGCCGAACATGCGGCTATCCAGGCAGCCCGGATTCTACGGCAGTCCAAGCGGATGGACGAAAAGATGGCACATGGTGACCTGCGCTGGGTACCAACAATTGGTCGGGAAGTCCGTGACCAGATAGTTGGGGTAATCGGTACCGGCCACATTGGACGGGTCTTTATGCAGATCATGGAAGGCTTCGGTGCCAAGGTAATTGCCTACGATGTCTTTAAGAATCCAGAGTTGGAAAAGCAGGGCTATTACGTTGATTCACTGGACGACCTTTACCAGCAGGCCGACGTAGTATCACTTCACGTCCCAGCGATGAAGAGCAATTACCACATGATCGATGACCAGGCTATTGCCAAGATGAAAGACGATGCCGTACTGGTTAACGTTTCTCGGGGACCGTTAGTTGACACCGACGCAGTTGTCCGGGCATTGGATAGTGGCAAGCTCTTTGGCTTCGTGATGGATACTTACGAAGATGAGGTGGGCGTCTTTAACGAGGATTGGACCAACAAGGACTTCCCTGATGCCCGGTTAAAGGACCTGATTGACCGGCCAAATGTACTAGTAACACCTCACACGGCCTTCTACACCACTCACGCGGTTCGTAACATGGTTGTGAAGGCTCTTGACAACAACCTGGCAATGGTAGAAGATAAGGAACCGGATACACCAGTTAAGGTTGGTTAATAATTAAGTCAATATAAAGGGGCTGGAAAATTCATTTTCTGGCCTTTTTCTTTGGCCAATTACTATCGTAGATTTTGGGGGAAGTAGCATGAAAAAATTAGGTTGGTTAACGCTGATTTTGGCATTTATTAGTGGTTGTTTTCTTTGCCTGGGCCAGGCAGCGGCCAGTGACACAACGATCGCGGGGATGGACCCTAAAGAAGTTGCGGCGACCGTGCTAGTTGCGGGGGCAAAGAAGAATGCCGGTTGGAAGAGTTTCATTGATGGTTACCAAAACGATGGGATGAAGTTAAGTGTTTTGGTAGATGAAGATAGTTCGAATGTCCAAAAGAATTATTCTCAGCCGGGGACGGGGACCGATTACTGGTTCCAACTCGATAATGCGGACCAATGGATGATCAACGACTACACGATTAGTGCGGATGGTAAGTATGTTTACTGCTACCAGCAACGGTTCCAAGACTCAGCCGAACGGCATGTTTCACCCTTCTTAGTTCTACCGGCCTCCAAGATTGCCGCCATGCAACACTCGGCCGATGCGGATGAGATTAACCAGATCGCCAACAGCATTAAGATTAAAATGGATAATGATGACTAGTAGCGATCCGAGAATTAAATAAAAATCAGCCCTAAGCATTCGTCTTTGCTGGATGCTTAGGGCTGATTTATTTTTAATCTTTTTTGGGAACTAATGGTTTCATAAAGTCATTATCGACGCGGTACTCAACGGGGAGGCTGTTGGCCGGTAAGTTAAGCTCAAAGGCGAGCCGGTTAGGATCTAATTGATCGTCAACCTTCACCATTCCCCGGTATTGAAAGCCAAACTTTTTAGCGATCCCTTGCATAACCTTATTTTGCGGGTGAGTATCGATCCGAAAGTTAGCGTACCCCTTTTCCTGACCGATCGTGAGGAGGTTCGAGAAGAGGAAGCTACTGAGGTGCTGCCCCCGGTAATGACTATTGATTGCTACCCGGTGGATGGTTAGGTAGTTATCGTCATTATTGTGCCAGGACCCACCAGTTATCTTTTGGTAGTCCTCTTCCGGACCAGGCTTAAGCGTAGCTACACCAACTATCTGGTCATTGACAACCAGTGCCCAGGATTGGTGGTGGGTAATGTCATTAATAATCGTGTCCACTGTGGGGTGGCCATCTTGCCACTGTGGGCTCCCTGCTGCTTTCAATGCCTGCCGACCATCTTCAATTACCTGCTTGATGGTTGGTAGATCATGCATATAGGTTCGTCGTAAATAAATTGAGTTCACGTCCCTCACCCCTTATTAAGAATAACCATTACCAACATTATTGCCGAATTGGCTCTAACATTCAAGTTCGGGGTTTGGTTATGAAAAGGGGTTGCGGTAAAATTAAGATATATGCTAAGGAAAGGATGGGGAAAATGGACTTAACTTGGGAAATAATCCGGTGGATCCTGTTAGGGATTGTTGTTATTAACGAACTGGCGGCCATTTTCACCGTCTTCCGGGAAAAAAGGGATATTGCGGCTACCTGGGCCTGGCTATTGGTGCTGACCCTGATTCCCGTGATCGGTTTTATTATCTACGCCTTCTTGGGGCGGAAGCCAACCCAACGGCGGTTAAACCGAATCAAGTCCCAGACCCGGTTAAAACTCAGGGAAGCGGTGAAGCAGCAGCAAAAGCAGTTCAGCAATATGCCCAAGCCCCGCTTTTCAATTGCCCAGGTGTACCGGCGGACGATTATGCTCTTTCAAAGCATTGACGAGTCCTTTTTGAGTCGGCATAACCAGGTTGATATCTTCACCAATGGTAACCAACTCTTTGCTAAGATGTTTGATGACATTGCCGCGGCCCAGAAGAGTATCCATATCGAGTTTTACACAATTTATAATGACCGGATCGGTAACCAGCTCCGGACCCTGCTTGAGCAGAAGGCGGCCGAAGGGGTCGAGGTCCGCGTCCTGTATGACTCTTGGGGTTCCATGGGTGTAAAGCCCAGCTTCTACGCCAAGCTCCGTGAACTAGGTGGGTACGCGACACCATTCTTGATGACCCGAAGTAACATCTTTGACTTCCGGATCAATTACCGGGACCACCGTAAGATCGTGATGCTGGATGGCAAAATTGGCTATATCGGGGGCTTTAATGTCGGTGACCAGTACCTGGGACGGCTACCAAAGTTCGGCCCGTGGCGTGATACCCACCTCCGGGTTGTCGGTGGGGCAGTTTTTGGTATGCAGCGGCAGTTTATCGGTGACTGGAACGCCTCAGTAAAAAGTGAGGCTTCGCGGATCGCCCACTACCATCCTTATTTTCCAGAAATTAAGGTTCCCAATGGTAATACGGCGATGCAGACGGTGGCGAGTGGCCCCGAGGGTGAACTTGAGAAGATTAAGATGGGCTACCTGCGCCTAATTAATGCGGCTCAGGACCACATCTGGATTCAGACCCCCTACCTAATTCCCGATGATAGTATCCTCGATGCGCTCCGGGTGGCTGCCCACTCCGGAATTGATGTCCGGATTATGATCCCCTGTAAACCGGACCACCCTTTTGTGTACCGGGCTACCCAGTACTACGCCCGGGCATTGGCGAACGAAGGGGTGACGATTTATACCTACCAGCGCGGGTTTCTGCACGCCAAGACAATAGTAATTGATGGTCGGATGGCGTCGGTCGGGTCCGCCAACCTTGATTTTCGAAGCTTCAAACTTAACTTTGAAATCAACGCCTTTATCTACGACCGGCAACTGACGGACCGCTTAGAACAGATCTTTGTCGATGATATTCGCAGTTGCCGGGTGATGACGCCCGCCCGGTTTGCCGAGCAGTCCCGGTGGTTACAATTTAAGCAATACTTTTCTCGATTATTATCCCCGATTTTATAGTACGTAAGGGGAGAAGGCCTCAAGTGTTCGGATTCCCCGAATGCTTGAGGCCCTTTGTACTTTACCCACCTTTTTAGTTACTACCAGAATATATGTTCGCTAGGTATGCTAAAATATGAATAGCTTTTTTACGGAAAGGATGAAAGATTGTGGGTAGGCTTAGCTTTGTTTTAGGAACCGCTGCTAAGGACCACCAAGGTGTTTTAGTGGACCAGCTGGCGGACCAATTAAAGACGGCTCCGGCAACGGATAGCTTCTTTTATATCGTTCCCAACCATATTAAATTCCAAACAGAAATCGAAGTCTTAGACCAGCTCCGCTCCCGCCAAGGGAAGGGGAGTGCCGATCGTTTTGCCGCATCCCGGGTGCAGACCCTATCGCTCAGCCGGTTGGCCTGGTTCTTATTACGGGATACCCCGGTTCTGCAGCGCCCCCGCTTGTCTAAAATTGGCCTAACGATGTTGGTGGCCAAGGTTGTCCAAGAACACCAGGATCAGTTGCAACTGTACGCCAGTGAGGCCCAACAACAGGGCTTTATCCAAAAACTAACGGACCAGTTAGCGGAACTAGCCGGCGCTAATATTTCGGCAGATGACCTAACCGCACTTTTAAAGCGGGTGGAACAAGATCCTAATCAGCAAGTAGACCAATCCTGGCTAGCGAAAATGCACGATGTGGAACTGATTTACCACGCCTATGAGGAACGTTTTACTGGCCACTTCTTGGGTAATACTGACCTCTACCAACAGTTAGTCCAGTATCTACAAACTAACGCAGCTGCTAAGGGGATGCACTTTTTTATTGACCGCTTTACCCAGTTTACTCCTGGAGAGCAGCAGGTGATCGAAGCGATGATCATGAACGGGACCGCAACCACGATTTCCCTAGTCCTCGACCATGGTTATCCGGACCAAAACCACCCGGATGCCAGTGCCCTTCCCGAGCCCACCGACCTCTTTTATCCGGCAGCGATGCAGTACCACCGCCTATGGAAGTTTGCCCGCCAGCACCCCACTAAGGTAGACCTAGTCACTAACGTGGTAATGGCCACTAGTGACCGGGTCAGTCCCACCCTCCAGCAGGTAGACCGCTTTTTTGCGGACTATATCAAACGGCCGTTGGATCTGACGAGTGGACCAGCCGTTAATAACCCGACCGACCTCCAATTTATTACCACGGTGAGTCGCCGAACGGAACTGGAGCGGGTGGCAACGATGATTCACCAGCTGGTGGTAAAACAGGGCTACCGTTACCGGGACTTTTTAATTTTGAGCCGGCACCTGGATAAGTACCAGACCATGATCAACCCCGTTTTTGCTGCCCATGATATCCCGATCTTTAATGACCACGAGCGCCGGATGGATAACCACCCCCTCGTTACCTTATTAACGACGCTCTTTAACCTGCCGCTTTACCATTACCGGACGGCCGACATTATTCAGCTGCTAAAAACCTGGCTATTCGCTAAGTATAACCCGGCGACGGGGGATTACCAGGCACTGAGTCAGGAGGCCGTTTTTGCAACGGAAAATTGGTGCCTAAAGCGGGCAATTGAAGGCGTGGCGACGTGGACGAATGCCTCGTCACCACTGTGGCAGGTGGATGCCCCCGCGACCGAGCAGTCCTCATTACCTGAGCAGTTGGCGCAGGTCCGCGACTTTGTAGCCAACCACCTACTACGGTTCTTTACGGACCTGAAGACGGTCACCACCGGCCGTCAGTTAGCCGGTCACCTGTACCAATTTCTGGTTGATAATGGGGTGACTAACCGGTTGGCGGCCTGGCAAAAGTACCAGGCGGATAAGAACCTCGACCTGGCCCGGCAACCGCAGCAGGTGTGGAGTACCTTTTGTCAAATCTTAGATGAGTACGTCCAGATTCTCGGGGATACGCCGGTAAACAGTGACAACCTGCCAACCGTCTTGGCTAACTTCGGCGAACTGCTCCAGGCTGGTTTCGCGGCGGCCCAGTACTCCCAGATTCCGGCTACCCTGGACCAGGTGACGATTTCCGAAACCGGGATTACCCAAAACCAAAACCGGAAGATTGTCTTCATGATCGGGTCGACGGATGATGTGATGCCTGAAGTCCAGCAGTCAGAGGGCCTTTTGACTGACCAGGATAAGGAAATCTTGAGCGACTACCTTGATCCGGACCGTCAGTACCTGCCGGCAGGGGCGACCGGGCAATTACGCGAAGAACCGTTTCTCCACTACTCGGGAATGTTAACCGGGACCGAACGACTAATCATGACGGCCCCCACAGCCAACGGGGATGACGAACCACTGACCCCGTCGCTGTACCTAACTGCGATGGCCCAGTACTTCCACCAACCGGTAACGGCCTTTCCGTTGGCCGCTAGTCCGGCGGGCGACCGCCGGGTGCTTGACTATGTTTCAACTCCTGCGGCGACCCTCAGTCAGTTAGTTCAGGTGAAACGCCAGGCCCAAAATAACCAGCCCAAGGGCCCGGTAAAGTTAGCTAGTGGCTGGCAGGACGTTCGCCAGGCCCTGATTCAGTTGGCCGCCCAGCAACAAAATTCAGCGGATGCTCAAAAACAGGCCGCTGGTGTTCGGTTAGCCGACCGCCTGCGGCTAGTGGCGGCCGGCTTTAACTACCGCAACCAGGTTGACGATTTAAATGGCCAACTGGCGGCGGCCCTTTACCTACGCCATAACCGCGACCAGCAGATCCTGTACTCGTCGATTTCGCAGTTACAGGACTACTACGTTAACCCGTACGAGTACTTTCTTAAGTACGGGCTGGGACTAAAGAAGCGGGACCAGTTAGCGATGTCGGTCGACCGGATCGGGACCTTTTTCCATAAGGCGATGGAGTGGTTTGTCAACGCGGTTAATGCGACGGCATCATTAGACTTTGCCCAGCTAGCCGACCAGCCGCAGCAGTTAGACCAGCTGATTACCCAGGCGCTTAAGGTGGCCCAGGATGACCAACCGGACCTGACGATTTTGATCCAGTCATCACACCAGGCCGCCTTTCAATACCAGCAACTGGCGGGAATTGTACGGACGATGCTGACGACCCTCTGCCGGCAGGAAAAGTATACCCAGTCGCGGCCGCTCGATACCGAGATCCGGTTTGGGCGGTTAGGGGCCAGCAAAAAAGATGACCTCCAACCGTTGGAATACCCACTACGACCACGCAATACCCATATTTACCTCCGGGGGCGAATTGACCGAATTGACCAGCTCAACCGGGATAATAAGGACTACCTGACCGTGGTGGACTACAAGTCCGGTGACCGGACCTTTGACCTCACGGCGGCCTACTATGGGCTCTCCCTCCAGCTGTTAGCCTACCTCAACGCCATTAGCGGGAATAAGCAGCAGTTGCCAAACCGCTTGCACACCCCCACGACGAACCTTCAACTAGCAGGGGCCTTATACCTCCATTTGAGTAACCCGGTAATCAGGGCCAGCAAGCTAAGCGGGGCCGCGGACCTTACGAAGCTGCGGATGAAACAGCACCAATACAAGGGGCTCTTGTTAAATGACCCAGCCCTGCTAGAACAACTGGACCGGAGCCTCGACCAGGGGGCCTTGCTCTACCCGTTACGGAAACGCGGTGAGAAGATTACGGATAATAAGGGGGCCTTGCTGGTTACCCCTGACCAGTTATCCTGGTTGCAGGAACGTAATAAGCAGTTGATTATCGGTGCCGGTAACGATATTCTTGCCGGCAAGGTAGGGCTACGACCGTACCGTCTGCTGAACGGGAGCAGTTGGCAAACGGGACTGGACTACACCGACTTTAGTGATATTTACCAGTTTGACAACATGCTCGACCAGCAAAACTACCGTCAGTTGGACCCACACATTGCCCAGGACCAGTTCAACCAGCTCAACGACGATGATGGAAAGGATGATAAGCAGTAATGGCAGCAATTAACTTTACTCCCGCCCAGCAACAAGCAATCAGCGACCGGGACCAAAACATCATTGTCTCGGCTTCTGCCGGATCTGGGAAAACCGCGGTTCTCGTAAACCGGGCGGTCGAACTGATCAAAGAGGGGCGGGCCACCGTGGACCGGCTCTTGTTGGTAACCTTTACCGAAGCGGCGGCCAAGAACATGCGGGATAAGATCCGGGCCCGACTCCAGGAAGTGGCCCAAGAAAATCCCCGCTTGCGGGACCGGATGAATGACCAGGTGAACCGGCTGGCTATTGCCGATATCAGTACGATTCACGCCTTTTGTCTGAAGTTAATCAAGCGTTACTACTTCCTGATCAACCTAGATCCCCAGTTTCGCCTGGTAACTGATGAAACTGAGCGGGTCTTACTCCAAGAGGACGTTTGGCACCAGGTTAGTGAAGATCTGTACGCCAAGGCCGATGAGGAGAGTGCCGCGGCCGCTTCCTTTGGTCAGCTTGTCTTGAATTTTTCCCGGGACCGGGATGACCAGGGCCTCAATGACCTGGTTTTACGGC
Organism: Limosilactobacillus sp.; assembly: GCF_051873035.1. Taxonomy (GTDB): domain Bacteria; phylum Bacillota; class Bacilli; order Lactobacillales; family Lactobacillaceae; genus Limosilactobacillus. The sequence goes on along the minus strand of NZ_JBJEEL010000038.1, from coordinate 11,108 downwards.
TGGCGGAGATTGCTAGTGCCCAGCCCGATCCCACTGCCTGGTTAAAGTCGTTACCGGCGAGTTATGAAATTGGGGACCAGGTTCTCCAATCGAACTTTTACCAGGCCCAATTAAAGCCCCTGGTTCAGCAGCAGTTAGACCAGTTGCAACGAGACTATGCCGAATTGACGAAACGGGCCGAGCTAGAGGGGCTGGACAAGGCAGCCGCGGTCTTGAAGGCGGACCAGTTACTCATTGACCAGCTCCAATCTGCAGTTGACCCGTCCCGGCTAACAGCGGCGGTTATCCAGGGGACTTTGGACCAGGTTTCCTTTGGCAGCTTTAGTGGCCGCCCAGCCAAGGGGACGGCAGGGTACGATGACTTTCGCCAACTCAACCAGGCCCGGAACCAGCTGAAAAAACAGTGGGTCCAAGCGGCCAGTCAGGTAACTGACCAGGAAGCGGCCGTCAACCTTCTCGACCAGTTTATTGACCAGGTTAATGAGCTCCGGGAAAAGGCCCAGGCAGCCCAGCTGAAGTCGGCAACGCTTGAGTCACTAGAAAAGGACCAGCAACAATTTACCCAAGCCCGTCAGCGACTGGTTCCGGATAGTTGGAACGCGATCCGGGCGCTGTTCAACGGTGCTAAGTTCAAACGGATGGCGGGTAAGCCTAAGGATGACCCGGTAGCGGCCGCGGTTTATGCTGACCTGAGTACGGCCCGGCAGGGGTTGAAAAACCGGCTCTCCAAGATTCAGACAAACTTTTTTGCCTATGATGAGGCCCAGCTCACGACCGTTTCCCACCAGGCCCGGCGCCTTTTGACGAAACTGAGTCAGGTGACGATTACCTTCCGCCAGGCCTACCAGCAAGTCAAGCACCGCCGTCACCTCCTGGAATTTAACGACCTGGAACACTATGCCTACCAGATTCTTACCCCACCCGAGGACCAGCCGGACTGGCAGGAGCTGGTTGCAAAACTCAAGCAGCACTACCAAGAAATCATGGTTGATGAGTACCAGGACACCAACCGCCTCCAGGAAGCAATTTTAAGACGGTTGACAGACCAGGACCGTCACAACATGTTTATGGTTGGGGATGTCAAGCAGTCGATCTACCGTTTCCGGCAGGCCGACCCTTCCCTCTTTTTGACGAAGTACCAACGCTACCGCCAAGATGACCAGGGGGATGAGGCAATTGTCTTGGGAGAAAACTTTCGTTCGATGAAGAACGTGACTGACTTTACCAACCTGCTTTTCAGCCAGCTGATGGGCGCGGACGTGGGGGAAATTGACTATGATGAAGACGCCCACCTGAAATACGCGGCCACGGATTACGATACTGCGGACAACCAACCCCAGCCGACAGAAATTATGCTTTACGATGCTAATGCTGACCAGTCGGCCCCACACGAAGACGAAAAGTTGGCCGGTGAGCTACGGATGGTGGGGATGCGCATCAAGCAGTTAGTTGAAAATGGTGACCAGCTGTTTGACCGGCAAAGTGGTCAGATGCGGCCGGTCAGTTATGGTGATATCGTACTGTTGGAACGAACCAAGAGTATTAATAACACCCTGATGGCCGAATTTAGTAAGCTCGATATCCCCCTTACCGTGCATGACGTGGAGAGTTATTTTCAGGCGACCGAGGTCCGGGTAATGATGGCCCTCCTCCGCCTGATCGATAACCCCCACCAGGACATTCCACTGGTGGCGGTCTTACGGTCACCATTAGTGGGACTGACGACCGATGAGCTCGCCTTTATCCGTTTGCAGAACCGGACGGCCGACTACTATACCGCCCTGCGGACCTTCCGGCAAAACTATCCGCAGCACCACTTGCAAAGTGCGGGACTCCTCGCTGGTCCAGGGGACCCCATCAAGCAGTTAGCTAAGAAGGTTAGTCATTTTCTGGATGAACTAGCGACCTTCCGGCAAACTGCCCAGCAGCAGTCTTTAGTCGACCTGATTTGGCAAATTTACAATACGACCGGTTACCTGGACTATGTCGGGGCAATGCCGGGTGGGGCCCAGCGTCAGGCTAACTTACACGCCTTTTACCAACGGGCCCATGATTATGAGCAGACGAGTTTCAAGGGACTTTACCAGTTCATCCGCTTCATTGAGAAAATGCAAGAACACGATAAGGACCTTGGCGTGGCCCCCACCCAGTTGGCGCAGGATACCGTTAACGTGATGACCATCCACGGAAGCAAGGGACTGCAATTCCCGATTGTCTTCCTAATTGACGCGACGCACGGCTTTAACCACCAGGCAACGCGGGAGACGGCGGTTGTCGATGCGGTCAACAAGGTTGGAATTGAGTATACCGACCCTAACCGGGTTTGCTATGACACGCCGCAGCGGCAAGCGATTATCAGCCAGGTCCAGCAGGGGGAACGCGCCGAGGACTTGCGGGTACTTTACGTTGCCCTGACCCGGGCTGAACAGCGGTTATTCATCACCGGTTCCTTTAATGAAGAAAATAGTCGCCAGTCCCTAGTCAGCGTCTGGAACGGCTGGCAAAAGGCCTTTCAGTCAACCGGAACGTTGTTGGGGCCCCAGGTGCGGGTCAATGCGAACTCCTTTATGGATTGGATTGGCCTGGCCCTTGCACGGTCGGCCCACTTCCGTGCTAAACAGGTAGCCCCAGCTGGTATGGAACTGGCGGAAAGTGTCATGGCCGACTATGACCGCTACCAGGACTTATTTGCTGGTCAGCGGTTCACGGTCGCCACCTTCACGGCTGCCGATGTTGACCAGGCGTTAGAGCAACTGGCCACGGATACCGCTGCTGGATTGCCAACGGAATCAAAGCTACCGGCCGACCAGGCTGACTTAAGCAAGGTCTTGAAATTACTGGACCACCAGTATCCCTATCAGGTCGCGACCCAGACGACGGCCTACCAGTCAGTAACTGACGTTAAACGGCTCTTTGAATATCCGGACAATTCGGCCGAGGCACAGTGGGACTTTACGCAGCAACAGCGCTCTAAACAGGCGCGGGGGATCTACCTCAACGACCGTTTTGCGGAACCGGACTTTATCAGACGGACTGATGAGACGCCCGCACCGACTGATGTGGGGACGGCCACCCACCTCGTCCTTCAAAAGCTACCGTTAACGGCCGCGGCGACCACACCAGCTGGGGTTAGTGCCGAGTTACAACGCTTGGTCGACCAGCACCTGATCACACCAGCAGTCGCTGACCGGGTTAACGTGGCTGGGATTAGCCGCTTCTTTGCGACGGTGCCGGGACAACAGGTTCTGGCCCATCCCGCTTCCTACCACCGGGAAACACCATTTGCGATGGTCATGAACGGGGCGGAACTCTTTAAAGAAATTAAGACCAGTAATAATGAACAGGTCCTCATCCACGGGATTATCGATGGTTACCTGGAAACGCCGACGGGGATTATCCTGGTGGACTACAAGACGGACCACCTCTATCCGGGTAACGGACCAGAAGAGGTCGTCGCCCGCTACCAGGGGCAGCTTCGGTTATACCAGCAGGCCTTAAACCTAATGAACCCGGTGCCGGTTGTTCAAATGGGGTTATATCTGGTAGAATCAGGACAGTTTATAACGATTGAATAAAGGTGTGGGGATACTAATGGCAACAATCAAGGATATTGCTGAGACAGCGGGGGTCTCGGTGTCAACGGCATCACGGGCGTTAAATAATAACCCCCGGATCAGTTTAAAAACACGGCAACGGGTACGGGCGATTGCCGATCAGTTAGGCTACCAGCCAAATTACAATGCGCAAAACCTAACCCGGGGTGAGTCGAACATGGTCGGGCTGGTTTTTCCGGTCACCAGTGATACTGCACCGGCTAACCCCTTCCATATTGACTTAATGCGGGGAATCAGCGTCGCCTTAAAGCCGCGGCATTATGAAATGGTGGTTGCCATTGCACCTACCGTGGCGGATTTACTGGCCAGTGTTAAGTCCATGGTCAACCAGTCTAAGGTTCATAACTTTCTCGTCTTTTACACGGTGGAAAATGATCCCGTGACTAGCTACTTGCGTCAGCAGGGCCTAAATTTTGTCGTCATTGGGCATCCGACCGCTAACCACCCTGACCGGTACGTCGATAACGATAACGTGGCCGCGGGGCAGGCGGCGACCCAACACATGTTGGATAACCGGCAGGCGCACCAACCGGTCTTTATCCAATCAGCCGCCGATTGGGTGTATGAGCACTCCCGCCGGCTAGGGTACGAGGCCTGCTTAGAAGAGCGGGGGATTAAGTCGCACTGCTGGTACTACCGCCCTGATGGGGAAACGATCACCGAATTTTTGGCGGCTAACCCGACTATTGACTCGATTATTTGTGCCGATGACTTGCTCTTGGTACAGGTAAATAGCCAACTCCAGTCATCCGGTTACCCGGTAGCCTGCTTTAATAACAGCCGGCTGGTGGGGATGCTCCTTCGCGACAACGAACGGATTGACATGCAACCACGAAAGCTGGGCCAGGCGGCGGTGAACCTGCTCTTTGAACCAGCTAAGCACCACGAGATTGTAGAATTTAAAGTATACGATTAAGAGAATGAAAGAGTGTGGTAGAAGTCATTGACGACTTTGCCTTCACGACGCGTTACAAATAAGGGCCTCAAGTATTCGGTTCTTCCGAATGCTTGAGGCCCTTTGTACACCCCGCCGTTGACTTTTGATCTGTATAATAAACTGTAAGTTTTGGTCACACTAGTGTCTTAGTTGCAGTCACCACGGTAAGCCGTTAAACTGCATAGTAGGATCTAGTGGTGGAAGCCACTTTGACTGGAGGAAAGAATTGATGGAAGAAGTATATATTGTAGCGGCCCAGCGAACACCAATTGGTAAATTTGGTGGTGCGCTAGCTACGATCCCGGCGGTTCAGCTGGGGGCAGCAGCGATCAAGGCGGTACTGGATAAAAGCGGACTGGATTACGCCGCGGTTGACCAGGTCCTGATGGGTAACGTTGTCCAAGCGGGTACTGGTCAAAACCCGGCCCGGCAAGCGGCGATTGCGGCGGGAATCGACCAGGCGGTACCCGCAATTACCATCAATGATGTTTGTGCATCTGGCCTGTCGAGCATTAACCTGGGGGCTAGTCTGATTCAATCCGGCCAGGCAGCAGTAGTAGTTGCCGGGGGGATGGAGAGCATGTCCCGGGCACCCTACCTCCTGCAGCGGGCTCGGCAGGGTTACCGCTTCGGTGATGGGCAACTGATTGATGCCTTACAAAAGGATGGCCTAAACGATGCCTGGGGCGGTTACCCGATGGGGATTACCGCGGAAAACGTTAACGACCGTTACCATGTGACCCGGGAAGAACAAGACCAGTTCGCACTGACGAGTCATCGTCGGGCGGTTGCTGGCCAGCGCCAACACATCTTTGATGAAGAAATTGTTCCAGTGACCGTCAAGACCCGGAAGAAGACGGTGGTAGTTGACCAGGATGAAGCGCCCCGTCCGGACACCTCTTTAGAAGCGTTAAGCAAGCTGCCACCGGCATTTAAAAGCGGCGGCGCGGTGACGGCGGGGAACTCTTCCGGCCTCAATGATGGTGGTGCGGCGGTTGTTTTAGCCTCTAAGGCGGCCGTTGACAAGTACCACCTGCACCCGCTGGCACAGTGGGCAGCCTCGGCGTTGGTGGGTCTGGATCCCGCATTGATGGGACTGGGACCTTACTATGCCATCAGCAAGCTGTTTAAACAGACCGGGTTGACCACGGCCGATGTTGACGTCTTTGAACTAAACGAGGCCTTTGCTAGCCAGGCACTGGTCTGTCAACGCCGCCTGCAGATTCCAGATGACAAGTTAAATCCCTATGGTGGGGCGATTGCGCTTGGTCATCCATTAGGGTGTTCAGGGGCGCGAATCCTCGTTACCCTAGTCCACTTAATGCGGGCTACTAACCAGCATACCGGGATTGCTAGCCTCTGTGTCGGTGGGGGGATGGGCGCCGCCACCTTAATAAAATGTTAAAAAATTACCGGGGCCGAAATCCTATGGTCACGGTTTTTTCTTCGCTTTCATAATTGAAACCGGTTAAAAAAGTTTGCGCAAACGGTTGCGCAAATCGTTTTCATTTGGTATATTTATCATTGCAATAATTGATAAAGCGTTTTCAAAACGCTTAGATAGTTAGTGTTGTATAAAGGAGTTGTTTGTAATGAGTCAAGAAAAGTCTGCAACGGCTGGTTTACCGACACTCTCAAAGTCAACCATCTGGATGATTAACTTTGGTTTCTTGGGTGTTCAAACAGCCTTCACTCTGCAGAGTTCACAAATGAGTCGGATCTTCCAAACAATTGGTGCCGACCCGAACAAGCTGGGATGGTTCTTTATTTTGCCACCACTGGCTGGTATTATTGTTCAACCAATTATTGGTTATTACTCAGACCGGACCTGGGCACCAAAGCTCGGTGGTCGTCGTCTACCTTACTTACTGCTGGGGATGATTGTGGCGGTAATTGTTATGATGCTGCTGCCAAACTCTGGTAGTTTCGGTTTCGGGTACGCGTCACTAGCGGCCCTCTGGTTTGGTGCCATTACCGTGGCCCTCTTGGACCTGTCATCTAACGTGGCCATGCAGCCATTCAAGATGATGGTTGGGGACATGGTTAATGATGACCAAAAGAGTTATGCTTACGGAATTCAAAGTTTCTTATCAAACACTGGTGCCGTTTTGGCAGCCATCTTCCCATTCCTGTTAACCTGGTTTGGGGTTTCAAACACCGCTAAGAAGGGTGTTGTTCCGAACTCAGTTATCATTTCCTTCTATGTTGGTGCTGCACTGTTAGTTATTACTAGTTTGTTTACTGTTTTCCGGGTTCACGAATATGACCCGGCAACCTACGCTAAGTACCATGGTATTAGCGAAGAAGATAACACCCAGGGTGGTAACTGGTTCACGCTGTTGAAGCATGCACCAAAGGCCTTCTGGACGGTTACCTTGGTACAGTTCTTCTGCTGGTTCGCTTTCCAATACCTCTGGACTTACTCCGCCGGTGCGATTGCCAAGAACGTTTGGAACACGACCAACGCTACCTCCGCTGGTTACCAAGCTGCTGGTAACTGGTACGGTGTCCTAGCTGCCGTTCAATCAATTGCGGCCGTTATCTGGTCATACGTTTTGGCCAAGGTTCCTAACAAGTACCACAAGGCCGGTTACGCCGGTAGTCTGCTGCTCGGTGCGATTGGTTTCATTTCCGTCTTCTTCATCCACTCCCAAGGTGCTTTGATTGTTTCTTACATCTTGATCGGGATTGCTTGGGCCGGAATGAACACCTACCCACTGACCATTGTGACGAACGCATTGTCCGGTAAGCACATGGGGACTTACCTGGGACTCTTCAACGGTTCCATCTGCTTCCCACAAATCGTTGCTTCACTGCTTAGTTTCGGACTGTTCCCACTGCTGGGTAACTCACAAGTTAACATGTTCATCCTAGCTGGGATCGTTCTTGCTTGTGGTGCCCTTGCTGTTGGTACGATTAAGGAAACTTACGCTGAATAAGCGTTTTCATTACCAATCATTCAATAAAAATTTTATACTGAAGGCGAGAAGTCAGTGCTGGCTTCGTCGTCTGTCTGGTAGGATTTGAAATAAGTAAAGAGACTGGCTTGTCCAGCCTCTTTTGATAGAGAAAGGACTTGAATTCAATGAAACAAACATTCGATATTGCTCCATGGCATGTTGCAACACGAAAGTGGGATCCAGAAGACAAGCGTCTCCAAGAATCCATGACTAGTTTGGCCAACGAGAACCTCGGGATGCGGGGTTTCTTTGAAGAAGGCTACACTGGTGACCACATGCAAGGGGTTTACCTTGGTGGGGTTTGGTTCCCAGACAAGACCCGTGTTGGTTGGTGGAAGAATGGTTATCCAAAGTACTTTGGTAAGATGATCAACGCGGTTAACTTTATGAAGTTAGTCATCAAGGTTAATGGCGAACAACTGGACCTAGCCAAGCAAACACCAGAAGACTTCAAGTTAGACTTAGACATGAAGCGTGGTGTCTTAACCCGTGAATTCACGGTTAAGATCGGCGGCACTGAAATGTACTTTAACTTTGAACGGTTTGTTTCAGCCGTTCAAAAGGAATTAGTTGGCCAACGTCTCCACATTAAGAACCGTGGGAACGGCGATGCTAAGGTTGAAATCACCAGCATGATCGATGCCGACGTTTACAACGAAGACGCCAACTACGACGAACAATTTTGGAACGTTTTAGGGAAGAAGGCTAACGGTGAACACGCCGAACTGACTTCCATGACCAAGAAGAACGACTTTGGGACGCCACAATTCATCGTGGGGATGCAAACGACTTCCAAGACTGACTTAGACCATGTTGGTGATGGGACCGACGAAAAGGATGCCTACAACACCTTTGCGGGTACGGTTGCAGCTGGTAAGGAAGTTAACTTCGAAAAGCGGACCGTGGTTGTTACTTCCCGGGACTTTGATACCCAAGAAAAGATCGAACAACACCTGGACGAATTGAGTGACCAATTCGACGGCCAAAGCTTTGACGACCTCCTTGACCCCCACGTTAAGGAATGGGCCGACCGCTGGACCAAGTCGGATGTTGAAATTAATGGTGACGATGGTGCCCAACAAGGGATTCGTTTCAACCTCTTCCAACTCTTCTCCACTTACTACGGTGAAGATTACCGGCTGAACATTTCACCAAAGGGCTTCACCGGTGAAAAGTACGGTGGTGCTACTTACTGGGATACTGAAGCTTACTGTATCCCAGTTTACCTGGGGGTTGCGAACCCAGAAGTTGCCCGTAACCTGCTGATGTACCGTTACAAGCAACTGGATGGTGCCTACATTAACGCCCAACAACAGGGCTTGAAGGGTGCCTTGTTCCCAATGGTGACCTTCAACGGGATTGAATGTCACAACGAATGGGAAATCACCTTCGAAGAAATTCACCGTAACGGTGACATTGCCTACGCAATTTACCTGTACACCAACTACACTGGTGACAAGTCATACGTCCTGCACGAAGGTGCCAAGGTCTTAACCGAAATTTCTCGTTTCTGGGCGGACCGGGTACACTACTCACAAAACAAGAACAAGTACATGCTGCACGCGGTTACTGGTCCGGATGAATACGATAACAACGTTAACAACGACTGGTACACCAACTTGCTGTGCCGTTGGACGCTGCGGTACACCCTGGAAATTTTGGATGAAGTCGATGCCGACGTAGCTAAGAAGCTGAACGTTTCTGAAGACGAAAAGCGTCGTTGGAAGGGTATCGCCGACAACATGTACCTGCCATACGATAAGCAACGGGACATCTTCCCAGAAAATGATGGCTACATGGACAAGGACCTGACCCCAGTTTCTGAAATTCCTAGTGACCAACTGCCACTGAACCAAAACTGGTCATGGGACCGGATCTTACGTTCACCATACGTTAAGCAGGGTGACGTTATCCAAGGTCTCTGGGACTTCATCGATGACTTTACGAAGGAACAAAAGAAGAACAACTTTGACTTCTACGAACAATACACGGTTCACGAATCAAGTCTGTCCGCTTCGGTTTACTCCATCATCGCTTCTGACATTGGTTATGAAGACAAGGCCGTTGAACTGTACGAACGTTCTGCCCGGCTCGACCTGGACAACTACAACAACGATACCTCTGATGGTCTGCACATCACTTCCATGACTGGTTCCTGGTTGGATATTGTTCAAGGGTTCGCTGGCATGCGGGTTCGTGACGGTCAACTTCACTACGCACCATTCCTGCCAAAGAAGTGGGACTCCTACCAATTCCGTCAAATGTTCCGTGGCCGGATCTTGAAGGTTAAGGTTGACAAGCACGGTACCAAGATTGACTTAGTTTCTGGTGACCCAATTACGATTGATCTCGACGGCAAGAAGCTCGAATTAAAGTAGTGACGGGGGCAATAAGAGAATGAAGTTTGAAGATTTAAAAGGATTTGCTTTTGACCTTGATGGTGTGATTGCTGATACGGCCCGGTTCCACGGCCAGGCATGGCACCAATTGGCTGATAAGGTTGGTACCGAATGGACACCAGAACTGGCGGACAGCTTAAAGGGTGTTAGCCGGATGGATTCTTTGGAATTGATCCTCAAAGCGGGCGGTCACGAAAATGACTACAGCCAAGATGAAAAGGTTGCTTTAGCAACGGAGAAGAACGACAACTACATTAAGTTAGTTGAAACGTTGACACCAGCCGACATTCTTCCCGGGATGAAGGACTTCCTGGACGAATTGAAGGACCATGGTTACCACATCGTTTTGGCCTCTGCTTCCAAGAATGCACCAAAGGTCTTGAAGTACCTACAAATTACGGACTACTTTGAAGGCATTGTGGACCCGGCTAAGCTGACGCACGGTAAGCCTGATCCAGAAATTTACAGTGAGGCTGCTAAGTTAATGAACCTGCCAGCTAACCAAGTGGCTGGCTTGGAAGATGCCCAAGCGGGGATTGAGTCCATTAACCGCGCTGGCGAAACGTCAATTGGTTTCGGGGCTTCCTTGAAGGATGCTGACGTTAAGTTTGCCGAAACCGGTGAAGTTTCACTGGCTGCTATTAAGAAGCAAATGGCTTAACAATCCTTTATACAACCTATCAATCACTAGCCGTTTGCTTCTGAACCAAAGAGAAGTAAGATGGAAATCAGTTATGACTTCTGTCTTACTTCTCTTTTTATTTTGGAGGTATTGTAATGAAAAAGTGCTTAATAGCAATCTTGCTGGGCCTGATGCTACCGTGTCTATTGCCGGTGAAAAGCCAGGCCCGCCTCCGGCTAACCGACCAGCAAGTTGGGGCCCTAGTCGGTCTCAAACTTTATCCGGAATGGATCCAGCAGCAGACCGACCAACAGACGCTGGTCTACGGGGTGGTTAAACCAGAAGACCGGGTACCGGCCCAGGTAGCTGATGACAGTTACCTAATTGCCGACGGGGAGGCGGATAGTCCGATCCTTTATTACCAGACTACTGCTAATAACCGGGAAGTAGTTGTGGAATCGGCCCCGCACCGGCACGGTCATTTGAAGAGTAGCAAGCTTAAAATAAAACAACTCGTCCGACAGTTTTACCGTACTAAGAGCCAGCAACGCCGTGTTAATACAATTGTTAGTGCCC
>NZ_JBJEEL010000037.1:0-47195 GCF_051873035.1 Limosilactobacillus sp. | reverse complement strand
CGATGTCGAAGGTAACCTTGATTTGAGGAACACCACGAGGAGCAGCAGGAATGTCTGTTAGTTGGAAGTTCCCCAGCGTCTTGTTGTCAGCGGCCATTGGACGTTCACCCTGTAGGACGTGAATGTCAACGGCAGACTGGTTATCGGCGGCAGTTGAGAAGATTTGACTCTTGGAAGTTGGAATCGTCGTGTTCCGGTCAATCAGCTTGGTGAAGACCCCACCCATGGTTTCAATACCAAGTGACAGTGGCGTAACATCAAGCAAAACAACGTCCTTAACATCACCGGTCAGGACACCACCTTGGATAGCAGCACCCAGGGCAACGGCTTCATCAGGGTTGATGGAGTGGTTAGGTTCCTTACCAGTTAATTCCTTAACCATTTCTTGAACAGCTGGGATCCGGGTTGAACCACCGTTCAGGATGACTTCGTCGATGTCATCAAATGATAAGTCGGCATCCTTCAGGGCGTTCAGAACTGGTTGCTTCGTCCGTTCAACCAGGTCGTTAGTCAGTTGGTTGAATTGAGCCCGCGTTAAGCTCTTTTCAAGGTGCAGAGGGCCATTTTCACCAGATGAAATAAATGGTAGGCTGATTTGAGCTTCTTGGACACCAGAAAGGTCCTTCTTAGCCTTTTCAGCAGCGTCCTTCAACCGTTGCAGTGCCATCTTGTCTTGTGAAAGGTCAATTCCATGTTCTTCCTTGAAACCATCGATTAACCAATCCATGATCTTTTGGTCGAAGTCATCCCCACCAAGGTGCGTATCACCGTTAGTTGAGAGTACTTGGAAGACCCCGTCACCTAATTCCAGAATGGAAACATCAAAGGTCCCACCACCAAGGTCGTAAACCAGGATCTTTTCATCCTTATCCTTCTTGTCCAGGCCGTAAGCCAGTGAAGAAGCAGTTGGTTCGTTGATGATCCGCTTAACATCCAAGCCAGCGATCTTACCGGCATCCTTAGTAGCTTGCCGTTGGGCATCGTTGAAGTAGGCTGGTACCGTGATAACGGCCTTGTCAACCGTGTCACCGATGTAGTCTTCGGCGTACTTCTTGATGTATTGCAGAATCATTGCTGAAATTTCTTGTGGCGTGTACTTCTTGCCATCAACTTCAACCGTGTAGCCAGCTTCACCCATGTGACTCTTGATAGAAGAAATCGTGTTCGGATTAGTAATTGCTTGCCGCTTAGCAACTTCACCAACTTGGGTTTCACCATTCTTAAATGAAACAACTGATGGAGTTGTCCGGCTCCCTTCTGGGTTAGTAATAATCTTGGGCTCGTTACCTTCCATAACGGCAACGGCGGAGTTAGTAGTACCTAAATCAATACCAATAATCTTGTTACTTGCCATTGTTTATTCCCTCTCTTATTTTTTATTGTGCTACAACAACCATTGCGGGGCGCAAAACCCGGTCCTTTAACTGGTAGCCAGCTTGAAGAACCTTGACCACGGTATCAGGCTTTTGTCCTTCTTGAACCGGCACCGTTTGTACAGCCTGGTGCATGGTTGGATCAAAAGGCTTGCCCTCTGCCGGGATCTCAGTAATCCCGTGGTCAGTCAACGCGGTCATCAGGTGATCATGGACCATTTGAATACCCTTTTTAAGTTGCTGACCATTTTCATCGGTTACCTCAATCGATAACGCTCGCTTAAGGTTGTCAAGAACGGGCAAGACACTCTTTGCTAGCTCTTGTCCATCATATTTTAGTATTTGCGCACGTTCTTTTTTGAAGCGGTTTGTCATGTTTTGGATTTCCGCTTCCGCCCGCAAATATTTATCATCTTTATCTGCCAACTGCTTCTTTAAGTCAGCATTTTCTTTTTGTAATTGTTCACAGCGGTGGTGGCACTTTTCATGATGTTCATCATGTTTGGCGGTGCCGCTCTTAGCCGCTGCCTGCTCAGCAGTCTTTTTAGTCGCGTCTTGCGCCTGCTTGGCTGCCTCTTGCTCTTTAGCTTGCTTTTCTGCCAAGTGACTCGCCTCCTATGAATCGTAATAATGTCGATAAAAATCAAGTAACCGCTTGGCTAGTGCCTGACGAAAGGCATTGACAATCCCAATCGTCCGCGAATACGGCATCCGTGTCGGCCCTAGTACCGCAATTATCCCCTTACCGTACTGGTCAACATCGTACTTCGCGGTGATTAAACTATAATCCTTTAAGACCTGGTCCTTTGAAATCTCAGAACCAATCTTAACATTAATAGAATCATCATCGGAAGAACCAGTCTCAAGGAGGTGTGACAGTTCATCGTTGCGGTCCAGCAGGCTGTATAAGGCCTGCAGAGCTTGCGGATCCTGGTTATTAGAGAAGCCCAGAATATTTAACCGCCCACCAACGAAGAACCGCTCCCGCGCAGCTCTCGATACGACACTGTCAAAGAGGTCCAAGAACCCATCCGCACCGTGCATATAATGCATGATCTGGAGCGGTAAGTTATCATTAAGACGCCGCAATACTTCCGTCAGCTGTAATCCCACCAACTGGTCATTAATCATCCGGACCACCGCCTGTAGGGCATCCGTGTCATAGTCCCGGGGTAAGGTGAACGGCTGGCTCTCAACGTCACCACTATCGGTAACGAGGATCGCAATTACCTTTTGGTTACCCAGAGGAACGACCCGAAAGCCACTCAAGCGAACATCGCTTTGCTCGGGCTTGAGTGTAAAGGCAGTGTAAGAGGTCAAATCTGATAAGATATCTGCCGAGTGCGACACAATCTCATCGATCTTTTGAAAGCTCGTCCCGAGCGAGTTCTGAATAACGACTAGGTCATTATCAGTCACTGCACCGGGATCCAGTAAGTGGTCAACGTAGAAACGGTAACCAGCCCGGGAAGGTACCCGGCCGGATGACGAGTGCTCCTTGGTAACCAGCCCCTGGTCTTCCAAGACGGCCATCTCATTGCGGACGGTTGCGGAACTGACCTTAAACGGTAACTGTTCTGCCAAGTGCTTGGACCCCACCGGTTGACCGGTCGACGTGTATTGACGTACAATCGCTTGCAGGATCTTCTTTTGACGTTGTGTTAGCATTTTGATCACATCCCTTTTTAGCACTCTTTAGGGCTAAGTGCTAAACACACTGTATAATATACCAATCACTTGTCTAAAAGTCAAGGAATGTCAAAGATTTATCAAAGGAGTTTTCAACGTGACCAATCAACAACGTTTCATTCAGCCACACACTGCACGTGAAGCAATGGAAGTCATTCAGAAACTATTTAACCAGTACCGTAGTGCTCCCCTAACACAAGAACTATTAGCCTACCATAATAACCTCGTTTACCGGCTGGGTAGTGACATTCATGATGCCGCGGTCAAAGAAGGCAACCAGGAACTACTTAAATCACTGGGGACCATGAGTGAAGCAATGCGGCGCTGGACCGTCATCCGGCTCTCGGGACGACCGTTCAACTTTAAACTTCGTCACTTTAAACTGGTGAGTGAAAGCGGCACTAAGTTTAAACGGCGGGTTCATAAAATTCACCAGTCCGGCGGTCACCGGGCAAGTCGACACTAATAACTAAGTAAAAGGCGGCGCTGAGTAGTTAAGGCTCTAACACTCAGCGCCGCAGTCTATTTAAATAGTTATTCCAGCGGGAAATCCTTCATTTTGACCTGCTTTAAGATCTTCCGGGAAGCTTGCTCATCCTTTTTCATCTGTGCAACTAATTCCGCTGCGCCAGCGAATTTTTCTTCGCCCCGTAGGTGTTGCAACCAGTGAACCCGGACGTCTTCTCCATAAATCATCTGGTCAAAGTCAAACAGGTAGATCTCAACCGTTAACTTAGCACCCTGGCCAAAGGTAATGTTATGACCAACACTGGCCATCCCCCCGTACCACCGGTCATTAATCTTAACTTGGGTGGTATACACGCCAATTCCCGGTAGTAACTCTTCGGTAGGGGTCTCAATATTAGCCGTTGGGAAGCCTAACGTCCGGCCGCGGGCCAAGCCGTGGACAACCACGCCCGAGGTAGTGTAGTAGTAGCCAAGGGCCTGGTTAGCTGCGGCGATCTCCCCCGTTTGAATTTGCTGCCGAATATGCCGCGAAGCAATCTTGGCCGTGGGAGCGGTGGGCAGTGTAAACTTAGGAACCGTCACAACCTCAAAACGACCCTGGGCGTATTCTGGCAGCCGCTCCATCGTGGCCACCTCTTTTTTACCATAGGTATGGTCATACCCCGCTACTACCACCTGACTATGAAAGGCTAAGAGGTACTGGTTGACAAACTCTGCCGGTGTCAGACTAGCATAAGCCGACGTAAAGCTTACCAGGTATACGCGGTCCACCCCGAGCTTTGCCAATAATTCTAACTTACGCTTAGTAGTTGAGAGGTATTTAAAGCCCCCGGGGTACTGGTGGTAAACAATTCCGGGCGCATGATCATAGGTTAACACCGCTAATGGTAGTCCCCGTTTATGGGCGATTTCTTGGGCCTGTTTGATTACCGCCTGGTGTCCCTGGTGAACGCCATCAAAGAAGCCCATTGCTAATACCACTGGGCCAGCCGGTACCAGGGCCGGATTAAGTGGATGGTGAATTCTGATAACTTGCAATTTTTTGCCTCCTACTTCACGGAAAACATCTTAGTTGGCTTATAGTGCTGGTCAGCGGTCCGGTGGTAAAGGGCCTTGGTCGCCCCGTCGTATTTCAGGACCACTTCATCAGCGGCTGGCTGAACTTCTGTTGCCCGCAACCAACCACCATTTTGGACGGCCTTCCACTGGCTAGCGGTTAACTCCATCGTTGGATAGTCCTTCAATGCGTAATCCAATGGGTAAAGGTAGCGGTCAATTGTCTGGTGGGCAACCAGTGCTTGAATATCATTCAGACTGAGGGTCTGGTCAATTGTAAAGCCACCGCTTTCGAGTCGGGTAAGCCACTTCATCGCCCCCGGATAGCCAAGTGACCGTGCCAGGTCAACGACAAGGGTTCGCACGTAGGTTCCCTTGGTGCAAGCCACTTTAAAGAAAACGTGCTGTTCGTGGTGGACCGCGTCATAACGGTTGCGGACCAATTCAAAGCGCTTAATAGTTACATGCCGAACCGGCCGCGTAACCTCTTCACCAGCACGTGCATACTCATAAAGCCGCTTACCGTTCACCTTCACGGCAGAATACATTGGCGGGATCTGAGTAATGGGGCCGGTAAGCTTAGCCATTGCCGCGCGGATCTGCTCATCCGTCAAGGGGGTGGTTACGGGTGCTTGTTCAATCACCTTCCCCTCGAAATCTTCCGTTTCCGTTGCTCGGCCAATGACTAACTCACCCTGGTAAACTTTCCCCGACTGCATTAAGTATTCAACGACCTTCGTGGCCGACCCCACACAAATTGGTAAAACGCCATCCACTGCGGGGTCCAAGGTTCCAGAATGGCCAATTTTCTTGGTTTTTAAAATACGCCGGAGTCGACTGACACAGTCAAAGCTCGTCATCCCCCGGTCTTTGTATAAGGGAATTATTCCATCCATTTTATCTTTTCCTCCGTACATTAAAAAGGGAGCGGGATGAACGCACCATCCTACTCCCTTTTGTATTGACGTAATTACTTATCCTGTTGGTGGAGCTTATTAATTAATTGATCAATTCGGCTACCATAGGCGACGGATGGGTCCCGCTTAAAGCTAATCTCTGGGGTTTTAAAGATATTTAATCGTGCCCCTAGTTCGGACCGGATCAGACCCGTGGCCTTTTCCAGGCCCGCTTGTGTCTTCTCCGCTACCGAAGCCTTATCGGATAAAATACTGTAATAGATTGTTGCCTGTTGTAGGTCACCGGTTACATCAACCCCGGTAATCGTAATGCCTTGAACCCGCGGATCACGGACCCGCTTCAACAGGATATCATCGACTTCTCGTTGAATCTGTTGGGCAAGCCGATCAACGCGATATTGCTTATTTGGCATAATAAACGTCTCTCCTTACTTAACCGGAACTTCCTTCATTTGGTAAGCTTCAATCACATCATTTTCCTTAATGTCATTGTAGTTCTTAATGGTCAAACCACATTCAAAGCCGGACTTAACTTCCTTCACATCATCCTTAAACCGCTTCAGTGATCCTAGTTCACCTTCGTAAACGACGACACCGTCACGAACCAGCCGAACCTTGGAGTCACGGGTAATCTTACCGGAAGTAACCATTCCCCCGGCAATGGTACCTACCTTAGAAGCCTTGTAGATTTGCCGAACTTCAACTTCACCAATGGTTTCTTCCTTGTAAACCGGCTCCAGCATCCCCTTCATGGCATCTTCAACTTCCTCAATGGCGTTGTAGATGACCCGGTGAAGACGGATATCAATGTTGTTCGAGTCAGCCAGTGACTTAGCAACTGGTGTTGGCCGTACATTGAAACCAATGATAACCGCGTTGGAAGCTTCGGCCAGAGTAACGTCGGATTGACTAATGGCACCAACGGCTTGGTGGATAATATCAACCCGTACACCGTCAACCTTAATCTTTTGGAGACTTTGGCTGAGGGCCTCAACTGAACCTTGGACATCGGCCTTGATGATGATTGGCAGGGTCTTCATTTCACCCTTCTTCATCGTCGCAAACAGGTTATCCAGGGTAACGTGGGAAGTCTTTTGACGTTCCTTATCCTGGGCCCGCTTAGCACGTTCTTCACCAGCTGCCCGGGCCGTCTTTTCATCATCAAAGACGACGAACCGGTCCCCGGCTTCTGGGACTTCATTTAAACCAGTAATTTCGACTGGCGTCGATGGCGTCGCGGCCTTAATCCGGCGACCATTTTCATTCGTCATCGTCCGTACCCGGCCAAAGGTATTACCGACCACGATTGGGTCCCCAACGTGAAGAGTACCTTGTTGAACCAGGACAGTGGCAACCGAACCCTTACCCTGGTCCAGCCGGGCTTCAACAACGGAACCGGCCGCATTTTGGTCCGGGTTAGCCTTTAATTCCATCATTTCGGCTTGGAGTAAGATCATGTCCAATAACTCATCCAGGTTCTTGCCAAACTTAGCAGAAATCTTGACGAAGATGGTGTCACCACCCCAGTCTTCTGGGATCAGGTTGTACTTTGCCAATTCCTCAGTGACCCGGTCGGGGTTAGCACCCGGCTTATCAATCTTGTTAACCGCCACGATAATTGGTGTCTTAGCGGCTTGGGCGTGGTGAATGGCCTCAACCGTCTGTGGCATTACCCCATCATCAGCGGCCACCACGAGGACCGTGATATCAGTGATGTTTGCACCACGAGCACGCATTTCGGTAAAGGCGGCGTGACCTGGTGTATCAAGGAAGGTAATCAGGTTGTCATTGTAGTGAACTTGGTAGGCACCGATTTCCTGAGTAATTCCCCCGGCTTCGTGTTCGGTCACGTGTGAGTGACGTAACTTATCCAGCAGGGTCGTCTTACCGTGGTCAACGTGACCCATAACAGTAACTACTGGTGGGCGCTTTCCCAGGTGGGCCGTATTCTTTTGCTCATCTTCAAACATCTTATCAATGTCTGAAACATCGACTTCCACCTTTTCCTTGGCGTCAATCCCGTAATCAGTAGCTAACAGTTCGATCGTATCCTTGTCCAAGGACTGGTTTTGGTTAATCATTACCCCCAGCATAAAGAGCTTCTTGATGATTTCTGCTGGTGAACGGTGTAACAACTTCCCCAGATCCTGAGCGTTCATCCCTTCAGTATATTCAAGAACTTCCGGTAATGGCTTATCCTTCCGTTGGGTTGGTTGCTTATGGGCAACTTCACGTAGGCGGTTGTTCCCCTTATTCCGGCGATTCCGCTTCTTGTTCTTCTTATTGAACCGTTTGCCATGCCGGTCGTTATTTAAGCTACCACCAAAGCGCCCGCCGTTGTTTTGATTACGACGGCTATTGCTATTATCATTGTGCTTCTTTTCGTGGTTACGGTTTTGGTGTTCTTGCCGTGGTCGTTCATCATCCCGTTGGTGCTTAGGTTGGCTATCAACGGTCTTTTGCTGATGATTCTTCTTATTGTTATTTTGCTGATGTGCAGCCGGTTGTTGCTTCTTGTTCTTCGTAGCTTTCTCCTGACGGCCATTAGCATTCCCCTTTACCACATCACGCAACTTACTTGCCTGTGCCGGGGTCACTGAAGACATGTGACTTTTAATGCCCATTCCCTGTTGGTTAGCTACTTCGACCAACTTCTTACTTGGCATCTTGAGCTCTTTAGCTAGTTCATAAATCCGTTCCTTGGCCATACGCTCACGCTCCTTATTCCATTTTCATTAGTTCCTCAAACTTTCTTGCAAAACCTGTTTGGACCACCGCAATTACGGTTCGCTGCTGGCCCGTTGCCTGACTGAGCTGGTCTTTAGTAAAGGACTGCGTGTAGGGAACCTGATAAAAATTGCATTTATCAATGAATTTCTTTGTGGTTGCCTGGCCCGCATCCTGTGCTAAAAACACAAACTTTGCCTGATTAGTTTGAATATTTTTTAAGACAGTTGCTTCGCCACTTACTAATTGGCGCGCTCGCCGTGCCAATCCTAAGAGGCCTAATACCTGCTGACTATTGCTTGCCATCTTTACCAAACAATGCCTGTCGTGCTTGCAAGTGATCAGTATATTTAATTAGTTCATCGTAAAATGACTCGTCCAATTTAACGTGGAAGGCCTTTTCAAAGGTCTTTTCAGCCTTAGCACGTTTGGCAATGTCAACATCAACTGCGATGTAGGCACCACGACCCGCCTTTTTACCGGTGGGGTCGACTGATACTTCATCCTGCTTATTCTTAACCACCCGAATAAGCTGCCGTTTGGGCATCATTTCTCCCGTAACGATATCCTTGCGCATTGGTACTTTTCTCTTTTTCATTTTTTCACCCCATTGCTCAATTAATCTTCATCTGACGGCTGATCGGTTGGATCGGCTGGTTGGTCAGCCGCGGTTGCTTCATCGTTAGCGACCGGCTCCTCGTCATCAGCGGCGGCCTGGGCTTGAATTTCTTCCATCTCAGAGGCTGACTTGATGTCGATCTTGTACTTCGTTAACCGCGCCGCTAACCGGGCATTTTGTCCCCGCTTACCAATTGCTAGTGACAGTTGGTCGTCAGGAACCACCACGGTACAGGACCGTTCTTGTTCTTCTTCACCGTCTTCACGTTCGATCGTTACCGGATCATTGAAAATAACGTCCAGTACTTCTGCCGGGTTCAACGCGTTAGCGATAAACTTAGCAGGATCCTTGACATATTCAACAATATCCATGTTTTCGCCATCTAGTTCATTGACAATTGCCTGAACCCGGGAACCCCGTGGGCCAACACAGGTCCCGACCGGGTCAATGTTCGGGTCGTTGGAATAAACGGCTACCTTAGCCCGGTCACCGGCCTCCCGAGAAATATTTTCGATTAAGACCGTACCGTCCTTGATTTCAGGGACTTCACGCTCAAAGAGCCGCTTTAATAACTCTGGCGCGGTCCGACTAACGTAAATCTGTGGCCCCCGCCGGTCATCATTTACCTTAGAAACGTAGACTTGGATCCGGTCATGAACGTGGTAGTGTTCGTTTGGCATCTTGTCACGGTAGCCCATGGCACCTTCGACACCATCACCTAAGTCAACGTAAGTAAAGCGCTTGTCTTCCCGGGAAACTTCCCCGGTAATGATTTCGTTTTCGTAGGTCTTGTACTTATCGTAGATGATCTTCCGTTCTTCTTCACGAAGACGTTGCATAACCACTTGCTTAGCCGTCTGGGCCGCGATCCGACCAAAGTTACGAGGTGTTACCTCTTCACGAATTTGGTCACCAACATCGTAACCTTGACCATGGGGAAGCTTACGAGCATCTGCTAAGCTCATGTATTCATTGCTGTCTTCAGCAACCTTATCCTCATCGTCGGTAATCGTCTTCAAAGCGTATACCTTAATGTTACCGGTAGTTGCATTGAACTCAACTTCTACGTTCTTTTCGCCATAGTTTTGCTTATAGGCGGATTCTAGCGCCTGTTCCAGTGCGTCAATTACGACTTCTTTTTTGATCCCCTTTTCCTTTTCCAGGTAGTCCAGGGCGCCAATCATTTCTGTATTGACTTTTGACTTGCTCACTACGAACACTCCTTTAATTAAAACTTAATCGCTAACCGTGCCTTTGCGACCTTATCCCGGCTAATCACTACTTGCCGGTGACGAGTCTTATCTAAATAGTCCAATGTTAGTTCTTTATCCGATAACTGGGTCAGTGTCCCCTCATAAACCTTCCGTCCCTCTACCTGCTGGTAAAGTGAAACATGAATGTAGTGGTTAAGTGCCCGTTGATAATCGGCCTCATTCTTCAATGGTCGTTCCGCACCTGGAGATGAAACGTCTAAGAAATAAGCTTGTGGAATCGGGTCGGGGTCAACGTTGTCAAGTGCCTCACTTAGTTGGTCACTGACGGTTGCACAGTCCTCAAGGGTGATACCACCTTCCTTATCGATGTACACCCGTAAGTACCAGCTCTTTCCTTCTTTAACAAATTCAATATCGTATAGGTAAAAACCATGTTCGTCAAGAATTGGCGTTACTAAATCTGCTACGGTCTCGGTAACAGTACTCATTTTGTCACCTCCATTATTTGCAATAAAAAGAGCGAGCATTACTGCTCACTCCCACGAGTTATTTACCATATGTAATTGTAGCATGGCCCGTACTCAAACACAAGGCTCATGCCCGATAACTAGTTAAAAGACTGGCGAGTTACCAGTGCCAACTGTTCAATAAATGAGCGGCAACGATCAAACGATGGATTTTTCGTATATACCGCAATGGTGTACTTACCAGGAATAAAGCCAATGCTGCTAACGTTCCACGCATCCGTGGTGTTCCAACCATCCTTAATATAGAAGCTTGAACTACCAGCCGAAATCCCCCAGCTCTGACTTGGTGTTACCCGGGCCATCAGACTCTGAATATACTGTTGCGACTGATGATTCAGGTAGGTAGAGGCTGGGTTTAAGAAGATTTCATGAAGAAGACGGAGCTGGTCCGGCGCCGTGGTGGTCGTTAACCCCCACCGTAAATCGGTATGCGTCGAACTCATCCCGAGCTCCTGGTACAGCTGGTTCAAACCATTCTGTCGACCAATTTCATGAAAGAGTTCCGTGGCACAGTCATTGTCACTAAACTCAATCATCCGGGCCGCCGTCTGTTGCTGGTAAGCCGATAAATTACCGCCCTGATTGTGCAGCAGTTTAGTCAAAATACCGACCTTAGCCGTGCTGGCCATTATGAAGGTCTGGCCGGGAACATTGGAATAGTTAACGACCTCACCGGTATTGGCGTCCTGAACAGCAATGGAAACTGGCATTCCAAAATTATTGGCAATTGACTGCCAGCGACCCTTTAATCGTTGTTCCAGAGAATTGATATCAACAATTCCGGACCAGAGATCGACGGCGTTGCCATTCCCCTGGGGGTCATCGGTGTAACGGTGAATGATCCGGACGACGTGGTGCTGGAGTTGGGCCGGAATCGCCAGGCCCAACTTAAAGCCCGCCTGACCAGCATTGAGGATAAACGAGCGGTTATTGGCCAAATCAGGACGGGAGTTATTAATATCCAAGACCCGTTGACGATATAGCTCGTGCCCGTTCTGGTCAATAAAGATTAACCACTGGTATGGTTTGCCAGCCGATTGATCACTAGCATGCCAGCCACTGACATAGAGGCTGTTAGGACTAACCGTCACGTTGTCAAAGTAACCATCATTAGAAGCAAATGAGCGGTTCAAGACGTCCACATAGTTGCTATTGCCATCTGTACTAGCACTAAAACGTAGGATCACCCCTAACTGCCCGGTGATTTGAGCTGGGTTGAACTTGATCAGGGTTGAAAAGCCACTCTGCTGACTATTGTAGGTCTGGCCGTACTGCCTACCAACATCCGGCCGGCTGGTTAGGGTCAACTGTGACCGGCCAATCTCCTTTCCGTTATTCAAAATAATAACGTACGCATAAGGGCGGCGAAGTGACTGGTTACTAGCCATCCAGCCGGTAACCTGGAGCCCGTCATTGGTCATCCGATTTGAGTCCAGCCAGGCTGCTCCCCGTTGGGTTAGCGTAAATGGTGTTAGCCAGTAATCAGTATATTGTCCCTGGCCCCCATTGCCTTGGGAGCTAGTGGAGTAGCGGCTGACGACTGCATAAGTGTGCCCAGGGACTAGTTGAACTTTACTCAAGTTAAAGTTTGCCGTAAAGCCGGCCCGCCCTGCCTGGTTAATGTTCGGAAAGGCCCTAGCAACATCCGGCCGGTTAGTAACCGTGGGAGTCACCTGGCCAACCTGGCGATTAGCGGTTTGGTCAAACAGGATCAAGAAGTGGTCGGGCTCCATACCGACGAGGCCGTTCATGTGCCAGCCGGTTACCGTTAATTGTTTACCAGAGCTTAAATCATAACCATCTAGGTGTCCCTGGTTAACTTCACTGCCGCTCGTAATGGGGCTAAACCAATAATCGACGTAGTCACTGTTGCCATCCCTGGTACCCGCGTAACGGCTAATTACCTGTAACTGGTGATTAAGGTTGAGGTTGGTCAATGCAAAGCTGGCGGTAAAGCCGGACTTAGCCGCACCTTCAATATCAGGATAAGCGTGACCAACATCTGGCCGACTAACCGGCTCCTTTACTAGGTAGCGGCCTACTTCCCGGCCATTTGCCGTGCGGTCGACAATGATCACATAGTGGTAGGGCTTATCAGCTGCTAGGTTCGTGGCGTGCCAGCCGGTCAACTTTAGTTGGTTCCCCTGGACCGCCACACTGTCTAAGCTAGCGTTGTTATTGCGGTTAACCGTGAGCGGCGCAAACCAGTAGTCACAGGCATTACCGTTACCAGCCTGGTCGTCAGTGTAGCGACTAATAATTTGAATTGCGTTGGTTTTGGCCAGCACCGGTCCCAGGTTAAAGTTAGCCCGGAAGCCGGATTGCTCAGCGCCATAGACGTTATGGGCCCGGGCCACGTCCGTTCGTTCAACTTTTTTATTAGTCACGTTAACCCGGTTAATTTCTTGGTTATTGGTACGGTCATAGGCAATGATGTAGTGGTACGGTCGGTTTCGAGCCCCATTAGTGGCGTGCCAACCACTGACGGTTAAGTGACCCTGGTCATCGATGTTTTCACTATCCAAGCAGCCATAGTTTCCCTGGTCGGTCTGGTCAAAAGTCGTCGTGGAAGTTTGGTTAGCGGCCCCCTGTGTTACGGTAGCAGCCGCTCCTGCTTGGCTATTTACCACCACCTGTGAAGTGTTGTGATTGTCAACCTGACTATCCGCGTAGCCACTGTTTTGACAGGTCCAAAGTGTAAAAGCACAGCTACTCATTGCCAGGCAGGCAATCGCCACCCGCTTAGCTCGGTTAAGGTCAATCTGCATTAGTAATTACTCCTCCCTTAATTACGTGCTTGGTTATATAGACGGTATACATACTGCGTCCTTGATCCCGAAAAGTTCCAAAACCAGTGATAACCGGCTTCTTGGACAGCCGTTCCGGGTTTTCCACCGGTTAAGTAGTACCCAGTGGAGAAGGCCTTGGGATTATCAGAAGTCCCACTGATAATCATAATATGACCAATCCGATTCGGCTCTCGCCAGATAATAATATCACCATACTGGGGAGTAAAATTACCCCGGCCACTGTAAACCAGGTGGTAGCCATTTTGAACCAGGTAAGGATCAATATTACCAGTCGAGTACAAGAACCGTGGCCGACTAGCTCCAGCTGCTGCTAAAGCCGCGGTCATTGAGCCGGAACAATCGGCCGTCCCATCACGACCATCACGAGAGCCCTGCATCGAATAGGTCAGTTTCCCTTCATGGCTGACAAACCAGTTGATGACCCGACTAGAAAATTGGCCATTAACCAGGTGCCCGGCACCATCAAAGTATAAGCCATCAATAGTTGCATTTTTTGTCATCTGATGTGAACGTGCATCGAAGTGGTAAATTTGGTTGCCCCGTCTAACGATCCCGGTGGTTAATTGACCATCAGGATCCAGACTGTACTTAGCGGCATAGTCGGTATAATGGCTATTTCCCGCTGGATCACTACTAAAGCGGTGGATAATCGTAAAGATCTGGCCAGCTAATGATTCGGTGGTGGCTCCACTAACCGTAAAGCCGGCACTAGCGCTGTTGAGAAGATATGCGTGGTTAACCGCTAAATCCGGACGGTTGATCTTATCCGTCACCTTCCACCGGCCGACCTCTTGGTTGTGCTCATTTAAGACGATCACAAACTGGTATGGCTGGGCCGCACTTTGGTCACTAGCATGCCAGCCGGTCACCGTAAACCGATTTCCAGCAACACTAACCGTATCAAAGTAACCGGTATTACTTGCATAGTCACCGAATGATTGGTCACTAAACTGGCCATTACCGGCCCGGTCATTGCTAAAACGAAGGATAATTTTCAAATTGCCCGTTGCCCTTTGGGGATCGAAGGCCACCAGTTGTGAAAAGCCACTCTTGGAACTGTTATAAACGTTAGGATACTGCCCCGCGACATCCGGTCGATCCCGCAAAGTGAGCGCGGTCCGGGCAATTTCACGACCATTATTCAATACAATCGCATAGGCATATGGTTGGACAACGGAGTGGTTACTAATCATCCAACCCGCTAGCTGAAGTCCCTGATTCGTCATTTTTACAGAATCAAGCCAGGCGGCCTGCTGGTCATTTAAGAGGGTAAAGGGCCTTGACCAATAGTCCGTGTAAGAACCTTGGCCACCATTACCAGTAGTACTAGTTGAATAGCGACTAACGAGCGAATACGAATGCCCCACGATTAGGTCGGTAGCTTGCAGTTCAAACGTCCCTGTGAAACCGGATTGAACTGCTTTTGGCACGGTTGGGTAAACCCGGGCCACGTCCGGACGGTTAACCTTAGTCGCCTGGCTAACCGCGACTTGGCGGCGGGCGGTGTTATCATACAGAATTAAGAATTGCTGTGGCTCAAACTCTGCCAGATTGTTAACGTGCCAACCACTAACCCTTAGTTTCGTTCCCGTTAAATGGTAACTATCTAAACAGCCCTGGTTAATATTCTCCTCACCGGTAAAGGGCCGAAACCAGTAATCAACATAATCGCTGTTCCCATCGCTAGCACCCGAATAGCGGCTAACTGCTTGTAACTGGTGGTTAAAGTTTAGTCCCGTTAGTGCAAACCGGGCGGTAAAGCCACAGTTGGCCGTCCCTTCGATATCCGGGTAGGCCCGGCTAACATCGGGTCGGTTGACCGGCGTTTTAACCAAGTAACGTCCCACTTCCTGACCACCAGCAGTGCGGTCAATGACAATAATATAATGGTAGGGCTTATTAGCCGCTAGATTAGTAGCGTGCCAACCCGTTAATTCCAATTGATTATCCTTTACGGTCGCGCCGTCTAAGTTCGCATTATTATTTTGGTCAATGGTGACCGGTGCAAACCAGTAGTCAACGCTATCACCATTTCCCGCAGAATCATTAGTATACCGACTAATCACCTGGACCTGCTTGAGGTTGGCAAGTTGTTCGCCGAGTTTAAAGCTAGCCCGGAACCCTGATCTTGCCGCACCATAGATATTATGAACTTGGGCCACATCTGGACGGGCAACCTCGTTTGCGGTAACGTCTTGCCGACTGATTTCCTGGTGACTAGTCGGATTATAGGCAATTAGGTAGTGGTACTGCCGTCCCCGGGAAGCATTGGTCGCATGCCAACCCGTCACGGTTAAATTCCCGTTGTCATCAACCTGCTCCTGGTCGAGGCAGGCATAGTTGCCTTGATCCTGGGTATTGACTGACGGCTGGTCCGGGTTGCTTGTGGTAATGGCCTTCGCGTTTTGATTGCTAACCACCTGGACATTCAACGATTGCCCAGCACTGGTCTGGTCCGCCTGAATCGTTGCCTGGTTGACCCACAAAAGGAAGGCACAGCTACTCATTGCCAGACAGCCTGCCGCAATCCTTTTAGCACGATTAAAATTAATAATCATTTATACTCTCCCCCAGAATAAAAAAATCATTATTACAATTATTTTAAGCCAATTTTGACCGTGAGCCGACCTTTTTCTACTAATGAGCTTTTTCTTCATTGAAAAGTGCCCGTTAATGAATAACTTTTAATAATTTTTGCCCCTTATTTGCCCCATCAGCGCCGAAAGTTTGTTTTTTAGCTTGCCAGTTTTTAATCGTTATAAAAAATGATCATATTATTTAAAACTAATAAGGGCCTGGACGACAGTCATCCAGACCCTTATTAGTTAGAATAAACTCAACTGATTCTCATCTGGCAATTGATCAATGACATGGTTTTCCGTCATGAAGTCGATTAGGGTTTGCGAAACCTTACCCCGTTCTGCCAAATCTTCTTTCGACAGGAACGGCCGTTCTTCCCGTGCCGCCACGATCTGCTTGGCAACACTTAGACCTAATCCCGGAATCGCCCGGAATGGTGCAATTAACGAATCACCATCGATTAGCCAGTTGGACGCATCGGACTTTTCCAGGTCAACCATCTTGAACTTAAAGCCCCGTTCCAACATTTCGTTAGCCAGTTCGAGGATGGTCAACAGGCTCTTTTCCTTAGCACTGGCATCGTTACCCTTATCATTAATCTCCTTCATCCGTGACTTAACAGCCTCTTTACCGTGGGCCATTGCCACAACGTCGAAGTCATCTGCCCGCACGGAGAAGAAGGCACAGTAGTAAACCAGTGGGAAGTAAACCTTAAAGTAGGCAATCCGCAAGGCCATCAGCACGTAGGCTGCCGCGTGGGCCCGGGGGAACATGTACTTGATCTTCAAACAGGAGTCCATGTACCACTGGGGAACGTTGACCTTCCGCATCTTTTCTTGCCACTTATCAGGAATCCCCCGACCGTGCCGAACCGATTCCATCACCTGGAAGGATGTTTCAGAATCCAATCCGTAGTGGATTAAGTCGGTCATGATGTTATCACGACAACCGATCACGTTGGCAATCGTCGCCGTCCCTTCCTTAATCAGCTCTTGGGCGTTGTCCAACCACACCCCCGTACCGTGTGACAGGCCAGAAATCTGTAACAACTGGGAGTAGTTCTTCGGGTGCGTATCGTTTAACATCCCCCGGACAAAGCGGGTTCCGAACTCTGGTAGTCCCAGCGTTCCCGTCTTACTTTGGATCTGTTCCTCAGTCACACCCAACTGCTTAGGACTGGAGAAGAGTGACATCACACCCGGATCGTTCATCGGGATCGTCCGCGGATTGATTCCGGATAGGTCTTGCAGGGCACGAATCATCGTCGGGTCATCGTGACCCAGGATATCCATTTTCAAAATATTATCGTGGATCGAGTGGAAATCAAAGTGGGTCGTTTCCCAGGCCGCGTTTTGGTCATCAGCCGGGTATTGAACAGGGGTAAAGTCATAAATGTCCATATCATCCGGCACGATGATGATTCCGGCCGGGTGCTGCCCGGTCGTCCGCTTAACCCCAGTGGCCCCCTTCGCCAGCCGGTCTTCTTCAGCACCCCGGAACTGGACATCGTTATCACGTTCAAAGGCCTTCACGTAACCATAGGCAGTCTTATCGGCCACGGTACCAATCGTTCCGGCCCGGAAAACGTTCTTCTCACCGAAGAGGACCTTCATGTAGTTGTGGGCAATCGGCTGGTAGTCACCAGAGAAGTTCAGATCAATATCCGGGACCTTATTCCCCTTAAAACCAAGGAAGGTTTGGAAGGGAATATCGTGCCCATCTTTTACCAATAAAGTGCCGCACTTTGGACAGCGTTTTTCTGGTAAGTCAAAGCCTGAACTGTACTCCCCCTTCGTGTAGAAGTGCGTGTACTGACAATGTGGACACCGGTAATGCGGTGGCAAGGGGTTAACCTCGGTAATTCCCGAAAGGGTCGCAACCACACTCGAACCGACAGACCCCCGCGAACCAACCAGGTAACCATCCTTGTTAGACTTGGCTACCAGCCGTTGGGCAATTAAGTAAATTACTGAGAACCCGTTCTTGACGATACTGTTAAGTTCGAGTTCCACCCGGTCTTTGACGATCTTCGGCAGCGGGTCACCGTACCAGGCCTTAGCCGTATTCCAGGTCCGGTCTTGGATTTCCTGCTCAGCCCCCGGCATGTGCGGCGTGTAGAGCTTATCCTTGACTGGCCGGATATCATCATCAATCATGTCAGCAACTACGTGGGTATTATCGACCACAATCTTTTGCGCCTCGTCAGCCCCTAATAGGTCCGTAAATTCGGCTAACATCTCATCGGTCGTCCGGAAGTGGACATCGGGGCGCTTAGTCCGGTTGAGGGGATTAGCGCCCCCCTGCGAGTTGATCAAAATCCGCCGGTAAATCCCATCATGTTGGTCGAGGTAGTGTACATCCCCGGTGGCCACCACCGGCTTTTTAAGTTCTTCGCCCATCTTAACCATATTCTTTAAAATATCGTCAAGGTGCGCCCGGTCAGCGATCACATGCGTTTCCAGCAATGGGGCATAGTTTGCCCGCGGCTGTACTTCGATGTAGTCGTAGTAACGAGCCTTGCGGAGGGCCTCAGCATACCCCTTCTCCATCATGGCCGTGAAGACTTCCCCTGATGAACAAGCGGTTCCCAAGAGCAGGCCTTCCCGGTACTTGGTTAAGAGGCTCCGGGGAATCCGTGGCACCCGGTGGAAGTACTTTACATTAGAAAAGGACACCAGTTTAAACAGGTTCTTCAGACCCGCCTGAGTTTGCGCCAGGATGGTAACGTGAAATGGCCGGGCATGCTTATAAGCATCGTTTTCCGCCATGTGCTTATTTAAGTCATCAACATAGCGCACATCATAACGCTTCTCGGCATCCTTTAAGAACTTGTACAGTAGGTGGCCGGTGGCCTCGGCATCGTAGTTGGCCCGGTGGTGGTGCTCCAGGGCAACCTTGAACTTCTTACTCAAGGTATTTAGCCGGTAACCACGGAGGTCGGGATACAGGAAGCGAGCCAGTGGCAACGTATCAATCACCGGTTCGGTAATCTCTTCCATGTGGTGGCGCCGGTAACCAGTATTCATGAAGCCCATATCAAAGGAAACGTTATGCCCCGCAATGATTGCTCCTTGACAGAAGTCCTTAAACATTTTAAAGACTTCTTCTTCGCTCTTGGAACCCCGCACCATCTCATCGGTAATCGAGGTCAGGTTGGTGGTTTGCTCCGATAATGGGAAGCCGGGGTCAATAAACTCATCAAACCGCTCCAAAACGTTACCATCCTTCATTTTAACGGCCGATAATTCGATTACCCGGTCATAAATCGCCGATAGCCCAGTCGTTTCAACGTCAAAGATAACGTAGGTATGGTCCAGTAGCGTTGCGTGATTTTCATTGTATACCAGGGGAACCCCGTCATCGACCACGTTGGCTTCCATCCCATATAGCATCTTAATACCAAACTTCTTGCTGGCCTTAAAGGCTTCCGGAAAGGCTTGAACATTACCATGATCAGTCACAGCAATTGCCGGTTGTCCCCACTTACTAGCCTGTCCCGCCAGCTGGGTAATGGAGTTGGTCGCATCCATTTGACTCATTTCGGTGTGGGCATGGAGCTCGATCCGCTTTTGGTCCGCCGGTGCCTTATCTTGCCGTTCCGCGTGGGTCACCTGGTTAATATCATAGGCATTGATTACCAGGTCATGCATCCAGGTATCTTCTTGAACCGGTCCCCGGACCTTCAGCCACATTCCCGGCTTAATATTAGCAAATTGGGCCTCTTCATCACTATTGCGGGAAAACTTTTTAACCGCAAAGGAGGAAGTATAGTCCGTTATTTCAAAGGTCAGCAGTTGTCGACCGGACCGGAGCTCACGAACTTCCGCATTAAAGACGTAACCTTCAACAACGACGTTTCGCTCTTCACCTTGAATATCCTTCATTTGAACGACGTCTTGCTTATCATTAATCACGCGGCCTAGTTGGGCGGGCCCGTCAGCCGCTGCCACCGGTGCTGATTTTTTGCTTGCATTCTTTTTCTTAATCTGTGCCAGGGCCTTCGCTGCTAAAGCCGCATCAGCTGCTTCATGCTTTTCCCGGAGTTCCTTAATCTTGGCTTGCGATGCCGACTGGTCAACAAAGGGGTGGATCTTAAAACGGGGAAAACCTAGTAACTGATACTGGTTTTCAATCGTCGTGAGGGCCTTTTTAGTTAACAGATCCTTCAGAATCTCATTTTCTACCACTACACTTACTCGCCCATCCCGCACCTCGGGAACGGTATTTAAACAGGCCTGCTGGAGCATTGGGGATGCCCCCGTGCTGTGCTGAATAACGTATTCCCAGTAGTCAGCTACGAGCTTAGGATCAATCTCCGTGGAAGGACTATTAATTTGCAAGCTAACACCAGCAATATCCTTAAACCCCACCTGGATTGCCTGATTAAATTCTTGAAAAAGTGGGAATGGCAAGGGCCGCCGTAAGATTAAATGAAACTCCCACTGCCGACTTTCCCGGTGAACCACGACGGATTGAACCGCCGCCCCCTTAAAAGCCGGATTATCCTTTTCTGGAAAATGTACCTGCTCAAGTAACTTAGTAAAAAGTTCCTGTCGATTTAACGCCACTGTTATTAAATCCTCCTACTTAAAAATGTGGCGCCTCGCTAATTATCGTTGCGCCACATTTTCTCTTATTCCTGCTCGTCAGCTGGACTCTTTAACTGCTTTAGCAAAATACCAACCGTATTCACGAGCTCTTCTTGCTTAACTTCAATTGTTTCGCCGGTCTTACGAATCTTAACTTCGACAATCCCATCAGCGGCCTTCTTACCAATCGTTACCCGCAATGGAATACCGATTAGGTCAGAATCAGCAAACTTAACTCCGGCCCGTTCCTTCCGGTCATCCACCAGAACTTCGTAGCCAGCCGCCGTCAGCTTACCTTCAAGCTCATCAGCCATGGCCATCTGGTCGTCCTTCTTCGCATTAACAGGAATTACGTGGACGTCAAATGGTGCAATACTGTCTGGCCAAACCAGGCCGTTTTCATCCGCATTCTGCTCAGCAACAGCCGAAAGAAGACGGGTAACACCGATTCCGTAGCAACCCATGATCATATCAACCTGACGGCCATTCTTGTCTAGTACCTGGGCACCAAGCTTTTCTGAGTACCCGGTCCCTAATTTGAAGATGTGACCGATTTCGATCCCGTTAGTAAACTTAATTGGGTTACCATCAGGAGCAATATCGCCTTCGCGAACATTCCGGAAGTCACCAAATTCATCTACCCGGAAGTCACGGTCGATATTAGCGTTGATGTAGTGGAAGCCATCATCGTTGGCCCCACAGGCCATATTTACCAATACCTTGACGTAGTTATCAGCCAGGATCTTAACTTCCTTGCCGACACCCACTGGTCCCAGTGAACCAGGATGTGCACCGAGGTACTTTTGTGCATCCTCTTCGGTGGCAAGTTCTAGTTCTTCACAGTCGAGTGCGTTAGTAACCTTGGTTTCATTGACCTTATCATTACCACGCATTAGGACCATTACTGGTTGATAATCATCTTCGCCCATTTTAGCCATAAAGAACATTGCCTTTAGGATTTGGTCGGCAGCGATTCCCAGACTTTCGGCCGCTTCATCAACCGTGTGAGCGCCCTTCGTAGCCTTTTTGGTTAATTCAGCTGGGGCCGCCGTCTGCTGTACACCGGTAAACTTTGAAGTTGCCTTTTCGATATTAGCAGCGTAACCACCATCGGTATAAGCAATAATATCTTCCCCAACTTCGGCCGGAGCAGAGAATTCTTGGGAATTATCACCACCGATGGTACCAGAATCCGCTAAGATAACCTTGTAATCAAGACCGATCCGGTCAAAGATGTTGCGGTAAGCCTTGGCTTGATCGTTGTACGCTTCATCAAGGCCTTCCTGGTCAGCGGAGAAAGAGTAGCCATCGTACATTGAAAATTCCTTACCACGAAGGATCCCGTAACGCGGCCGGCCTTCATCACGGAACTTATCAGTGATTTGATAAACCACCAGTGGTAACTTCTTGTAGGACTTGATACTGTCCCGCAGGATTGCCGTGATCGGTTCTTCATCGGTTGGACCAAGGACAAAGCCCCGATCATTCCGGTCGCTAAACTTATAAAGGTTGTCACCATAGGCCTCGTACCGGCCAGTTTGCTGCCATAATTCCGCTGGTAGCATCGATGGAATTTGCATTTCATAGGCATTAACCTTATCCATCTCTTCACGGATAATTTGTTCAACCTTCCGAATAACCCGGTAGGCCATTGGTAGGTAGGACCAAACACCGGCTGAAAGTTGATAAATATAACCAGCACGTTCCATCATAATATGACTAAGTGCTTCGGCGTCACTTGGCGCTTCCCGCTTAGTTGGAATTAAAATTTTTGACTGCTTCATAAAGTACTTCTCCTCCGTTCTTCGCTACCGAATAAAGTAGCGTTGGATATCATTCCAGGTAACCAATATCATTAGTACCAATAGTATCATAAAACCAATCATCGTCACAATTCCCTCTGCTCTTTCGGGGATCGGACGACGAATAATCGCTTCAATAATGTTTAATAGTAGCTTACCACCATCTAGGGCCGGAATTGGTAGCAGGTTCACAATTCCAAGGTTAATTGACAGTAGGGCTAAAAAGTTTAGCACCCCGTTTACCCCCAGCGCCGTCGCCTGAGAGGTACCGGCATAAATCGCTACGGGGCCGCCTAGATCATTCAAACTAAAGCCATGGGTAAACATATGACCAAGGACGGCAAAAATTAACGTTCCGGCTTGGACAAACTGTTGCCAGCCGAACATAATTCGCTCCTTAAACCCGGTCTGCGTCTGTTCACGAATCCCGATTTGACCGATCTTTTGCTTACCCTGCTTAACCGTCTTGGGAACCACGGTTACCGTCTTGGTCTGCCCTTTCCGGACATAAGTCACCTTAACTCGTTGCCCGGGCTTATCTGATAGGTTCGTCGAAAGCGCCGTCCAATTGTTAGTCCGCGTATGGTTAACCCGGGTAATCCGGTCACCCGCCTGCAGGCCCGCCTGTGCGGCTGCTGAACCCGAATCAACTTTACCAATTTGGTTGCTATTGGTGGGAACCCCCGCCAACGTAAAGCCTAAAATAATAAAGACAACCAACGATAAGATAAAGTTATTCATCGGTCCCGCAAAATTAGTCATCATTCGGGCAGGAAGGCTAGCGGACCGGAACTGAACATCACGCGGCGCAATCTGAACCTGGGTACCATCATGTTCTACCACTACCGCATCATGGTTAACCGGATACTGCTTGAGTTGGCCCTCATCGCCGTTAACATATCCCTTGATCCACAGTCCATCGGTTAGGTCACTTGCCACTAACTGCAGCGGGATCCCCTGGAAAAGGGTCGACTTATTGCTGGCGTTGATTGCTACTACTTCATCCTGGTCATTTAACTGCAGAGTCACCGGTGTTCCCGGTCGTAACTCCTCCTCGTCTTCATCATCGTTACCGGCCAAGCGGACGTAGCCCCCGACCGGCAGAATTCGGACAGTGTAGGTGGTACCATTTTTGCGCTGCCACCAAATTTTGGGTCCCATTCCAATGGAAAACTCCCGGACCAGGATCCCCGCACGCTTAGCAAAATAATAGTGGCCGTACTCATGGACCAGAACCAAAATTCCGAAGACCAGAATAAAGGTAATAATTGTTATTATCACAGAATCCCTTCCTTAGGCGTTTAAATAATGCCTACCATGTGGAGTAGTGGCATTACCAGCAGCATACTGTCGAAACGGTCTAAAATTCCACCATGCCCAGGCAGAATCTTTCCGGAGTCTTTCACCCCGTAATACCGTTTTAAAGACGACTCAATAAGGTCACCTAACTGCCCCATAATTGAGAGAAGCAACGTTAAGATTACCATCGTAATAAAGC
Organism: Limosilactobacillus sp.; assembly: GCF_051873035.1. Taxonomy (GTDB): domain Bacteria; phylum Bacillota; class Bacilli; order Lactobacillales; family Lactobacillaceae; genus Limosilactobacillus. Next base: position 23,326 of record NZ_JBJEEL010000037.1, on the reverse strand, counting down.
CATCGCCAACCGGGAAGAAGTAGAGGTAAACCGCTAGAAGAATCGTTGCGGCAACCGTTCCACCGATGGACCCTTCCCAGGTCTTATTAGGACTGATGCGTGGTGCCAGCTTATTCTTACCTAATTTACGGCCAATCAGGTAGGCCCCACTATCAGTCAGCCAAACAATCAGCATCCCATACAAGAGGGTCTGAAAGTTAACTGACCGGGCAACCACAAAGTAATGGAAGCCCATCCCAATATATAACATTGCTAGGGTCAAGACACCGGCATCATCAAAGGTGAAGCGTTGCTTGCGAAGTACCGTATGCAGTAGTAAAAGGGCGACTAATAGATAGAAGCCAAACCACCGGGTCGCAACACTCGGTAAGAAGTCCAACCAGTTATCTGGCAAAATTAAGAGGGCCACCCCTAGGTAACTGACAATTGCCTCAAAGGAAATGACAAACATTTTCTTCATTACTAATACTTCTGACATCGCCACAATCCCTAAAACGACGGCAGCGATTGTTAACGGCCAGCTGCCATATACAATTAACGGAATGAAAATTGCTAGGGCAATGACTGCCGTAATCACTCTTGTTTTCATCTCTTTACCTTCTCCTATTCGTTCTTAAGTCCACCAAAACGACGGTGGCGTCCCTGAAATTCAATAATTGCTCTTTGAAGTGATTCTTCATCGAAGTCAGGCCAGTGCTCGGGAACAAACTCAAGTTCACTATAAGCCAACTGCCACAGCAAGAAGTTACTAATCCGTTCTTCACCACTGGTCCGAATCAGCAGGTCGGGATCCGCTAGTTCACCAAGCGGCGCCGTCATTAGCTGCCGGTTAATGACTGATTCATCAACCTGACTAGGGTCTAGCTCACCCTTCTTCACTTGATCAGCAATCTTTTTAACTGCACGGGTAATTTCATCACGGCCACCATAGTTTAGGGCAAAATTTAAAACCATCCCGTCACAGTGAGCCGTATCGGCAATGGCATCGTTAACCGCTTGTTGCGTTTTTTCTGGTAAACGTGAAATATCGCCCATTACCATCACCCGGACATTATTTTTAACAAGGTCTGGAACAAAGGTTGAGAAGAAGCGAATTGGTAACTGCATCAAATAGTTAACTTCACTAGAGGGCCGCTTCCAATTTTCAGTTGAAAATGCATATAAGGTTAACACCTTAACGCCCAACCGACTAGCGGCAATCGTCACCGTTTTAACGGTCTGCATTCCCTGCTTGTGGCCCGCTACCCGTGGTAAGTGACGCTTCTGGGCCCACCGACCATTTCCATCCATAATAATAGCGATATGTTTGGGAATCCGGTTTAAGTCGAGCGCTGTCGGCGGTTCAGCGGCGTTTTTCTTAGAGAACAATCTTTTTTCCTCCATATAGTAAGCAAACGTCATTTGCTATTTTAAAAATAAATTCGTTCATCTATTATAAAGCTCTTGGTCAGAAAAAACAATTTATGCTTGGAAAACGATGCCGAAAAGCTTTCCCAGTTAACACACCGTCCCCACGATGAGCCAAAAAAGGGGCCGGAGGAAGTCCTCCGGCCCGAATAATTGGCTTTAGTCCATTAATTCTTTTTCCTTTGCAGCCGCAATGTCTTCCAGGTTCTTGATTCCAGCATCGGTTTCGTCTTGAACCTTCTTTTCCAAGTCATGGAATTCATCGTCGTTAAAGTCGCCGCTCTTATTCCCCTTCTTCAGGTCATCCATGGCTTCCCGACGAACATTTCGAACTGCCACCTTAGCCTTTTCAAGCTCGGCCTTAACATCCTTGACCAGTTCCTTCCGGCGGTCTTCCGTCAGTTGCGGAATGATCAACCGAATAGCACTACCGTCATTTTGTGGTGTCAGGCCCAGGTTGGAGGCGTAGATTGCCCGTTCAATTTCTTCCAAGATGCTTTCATCATAGGGCTTAATTAGCAACTGACGAGCTTCTGGAATTGTAATTGAAGCCACTTGGTTCAATGGTGTTGGTGCACCGTAGTATTCCACCTTAACGGAATTCAACAGCGCCGCATTAGCTTGTCCGGCCCGGATATCAGCCAGGCTTCGTTGTAATGCTTCACCAGACTTCTTCATCTTATCCTTTGCATCATTTAAAATTTCCTTACTCGATGCCATATTCTAGTCCCCCTCAATCGTTGTACCGACTTCTTCACCGGTAACAACCTTCATAATATTTCCAGCCGTGTTCAGGTTAAAGACCACGATTGGAATATGGTTATCCATAGAGAGTGAGCTTGCCGTGGTATCCATCACGTGCAGGCCCTTTTCAATTAAGTCCATGTGGGTCAGGTGGTCAAACTTAACCGCACTGCTATCCTTGTTAGGGTCGGCGGAGTAGACACCGTCAACACCGTTCTTCCCCATCAGGATTGCATCAGCATTAATTTCGGCTGCCCGTAATGCCGCCGTGGTATCAGTTGAGAAGTATGGGCTACCAGTCCCCCCGGCGAAGATCACAATCCGGTCCTTTTCTAAGTGCCGGATCGCCTTCCGCCGAATGTATGGTTCGGCAATTTGCCGCATTTCGATTGAGGTTTGCACCCGGGTTGGGACGTCAATTGATTCTAAAGCGTCTTGTAGTGACAGGGCGTTCATGATCGTGCCCAGCATTCCAATGTAGTCCGCTTGGGCTCGTTCCATTCCCAGTTGTTCACCGGTTACACCACGCCACATGTTACCACCACCGACAACAATGGCGACTTGAACCCCCTTATCGTGAACGGCCTTTAATTCCTTAGCAACGTCCTTCAATACCGGTGGGTTAATACCGAAGCCCTTTTCACCGGCAAGTGCTTCACCACTTAACTTTAAGATAACTCGATTATATTTAATATCAGCCATCGTGTTCCTCCTTAACAGACCCTGTAAAAAAGGACGCACTGGTTAGTACGTCCCTTTAGCCAATCCGAACGCTTAGTTCATTTGGTCCTTAACTTCTTGGGCAAAGTCGTCTTGCTTCTTTTCGATACCTTCACCGACTTCGTAACGGATGAAGGACTTCAGCTTACCACCGTTGTCCTTAACATATTGGGCAACCGTCTTGTCTGAATCCTTAACAAAGTCTTGGTCAGCCAGGCAGATTTGTGACAAGAACTTGTTCAAACGACCTTCAACAATCTTGTCAACGATCTTGGCAGGCTTACCTTCGTTCAGAGTTTCTTCCTTGAAGACTTCACGTTCGTGGTCGAGACGGTCAGCAGGAACATCGTCACGAGTCATGAATTCAGGGTTAATAGCAGCAACGTGCATAGCAACGTCCTTGGCAGTAGCTTCGTCAGCGCCTTCCAGAACAACTAAGGCCGCAATCTGGCCGCCTTGGTGCAAGTAAGCACCGAAGGAGTCACCGTCAGCCTTTTCAACAACAGTAAACCGACGAAGGCTAACCTTTTCACCAGTCTTTTGGGTAGTGGAAATAATGTCATCCTTCAAAGTACCGTTGTCAGTCTTGATAGCCAATGCTTCATCAACATTTGCTGGCTTGTTTTCACTGATTAACTTAGTAACCTTCTTCAAAAGGTCCTTAAATGGGTCACTGGCAGCAACGAAGTCCGTTTCTGAGTTTAATTCGACAATCGCTGCGGTGTTACCATTAACAGCGATATCTGCTAAACCTTCGGCAGCAACACGGTCACTCTTCTTAGCGGCCTTAGCGATTCCCTTTTCACGAAGGTAATCCATTGCCTTGTCCATGTCACCATCACTAGCAACTAATGCCTTCTTAGCATCCATGATACCGGCACCGGACTTCTTACGTAATTGCATAACTTGAGCAGCTTTAATTTCAGCCATGACTAACTCTCTCCTTTGATTTTATAAGGTTTTCTACAAAAAAAGGGGCCGTTTGTACTTAGGGCCACAATGGTCCATAACACAAAACAGCCCAAGTATTGTATTAATCAGTTAAATTACTTGCCTTCAACACTGTTCTTCAGGTTCTTTAATGAATCTTCGCTAACAGTCGTGTCTTCGGCAGTTTCTTCAGCATCTGCGTCTGCTTGTTGAGCATCGTCTTGACCTTGCTTACCTTCAACAATTGCATCGGCCATCTTAGAAGTGATCAGACGAACGGCACGAATAGCATCATCGTTTGAAGGGATTACGTAGTCGATGTCATCTGGGTCGGTGTTGGTGTCAACCATGGCAACGATTGGAATGTGCAGCTTTTGAGCTTCCTTAACGGCGATTTGTTCCTTGTGCGGGTCCACGATGAACAGAACGTCAGGAATCTTAGGCATATCTTCGATACCACCCAAGAACCGTTCCAACTTTTCACGTTGCTTAGTCAAAACAGCAACTTCCTTCTTAGGAAGGACATCAAACGTACCGTCTTCTGCCATCTTCTTAAGTTCCTTCAGACGAGCAATCCGTGATTGGATCGTCTTCCAATTGGTCAAGGTACCACCTAACCAACGGTGGTTAACGTAGTATTGACCGGCACGGGTAGCTTCTTCTTCGATTGAATCTTGAGCTTGCTTCTTCGTACCAACAAAGAGAACGACGCCACCATCAGCAGCAACATCCTTCATGTAGTTGTAAGCAGTATCGATCAACTTAACAGTCTTTTGTAAGTCGATGATGTAGATACCGTTACGTTCAGTGAAGATGTATTCTTCCATCTTTGGGTTCCAGCGACGAGTTTGGTGACCGAAGTGGACACCAGCTTCAAGCAATTGCTTCATAGTAACAACAGACATGTGTTATACCTCCAAAATGTTTTTTCCTCCCCGTGCATCCCTTAGGTCGAGAACCTCGCTAGTAGGCACATCCCTACCTATCAACACGGGTGTGTTATATGTTATTAAACACCGTTTAATAGTATACAAAAAAGCTTGTCCAATGACAAGCTTTTTACTGCTTTGTTTGCTTATTGCGCTGATTCTGGAGAAAAAAGCGCCGGATATTGACACCATGGGCGCTCAAATAGGCAACCTTTTTCTGCCGGGTTTGGTGCTTAAAGTGGTATTCCGCACTAAGAGCATCGTGCTTATTAGTAAATTTTTCACTATAAATTAGTTGCAGGGGGTGCCGGCGTTTCACCCGGGTATATTTAGCCCCTTTATAGGCCTGGTGAACTCTAAAGCGCCGGCGAACATTATCGGTAAAGCCACAATAAAGGGTGTTATCAGCACAATATAAAACGTAGATGTAATAGGGCTTATTCTTCTCGTTCATTGCCATATAACAGCCTTCTTACCTCTGATTGGTAATTTCCTTTTTCATCGCTTACCACCAATGGCGGAACCACCTTTTGTCCTCCTGGTTTACCATCCTTAATCACTTCAATTAAAACCATGTTAGCATCGCGGTCCGGTTTAGGATAGATAAAACGCAAGCGTTTGGCCACTAACCGATTTTGCTCGAGGGTGGTTAAGATCTCGCTTAACCGGTCCGGGCGGTGAACCAGGTAACCATGACCGTTCATTTTAAGCAGGCCACTCATTTGACGAGCAACAATCGCCAGGTTAGTTTTAATTTCGTGCCGGGCAATCGCCAGGTACTGGTTGGGATTTTTCTGACTCTTAGCGGTAACCGGAAAATAGGGCGGGTTACATAAAACCACGTCTGCCGAATCCTTAGGAATAGCGGTAAATACATCCGCAATATCCATATTTAATACCTGGTAACGGTCAGTCAGGCCATTAAGTTCAATGCTTCGCTGGGCCATATCCGCAATTCGTCCCTGAAGTTCTACTTCCGTAAAGCGACCGGCCAACTTATTGTGGAGAAAAAGGCCAATGGCTGCATTCCCCGCACATAGGTCAACTGTTTGGAGCCGGTGCCGGTGGTTAGGACGAACAAAATCAGCTAGTAACACGGCATCCAAGGAAAAGGCAAAGCAACTCGGGCTCTGAATTATTTGGATATCTTGGCTATATAATTGATCGATCCGCTCATCGTCCTTTAACTGTACTGGATGTGCATTCATAAATCTTTTTACTCCTCCCTCTTGCATGTTAAGATAAATTTGGTCATACTTTATTCAGTAAATTTTAAATAGATTGGAAGACTAGCTATGCTCTACACCTTCTTAGTAAGAATTGTTGGGCCGTTTTTAAATTTAATTAATGGACGGGCCCACATCTATAACCGGGAGAACCTCCCCAAGGACAACTATATCATCGTTGCCCCACACCGGACCTGGATGGACCCGGTACTGATCGCTTTAGCGGTTTGGCCCAAGAAGTTCAGCTTTATGGCCAAAAAAGAATTGTTTAAAAATCCACTCGCCGGTCGCTTTCTGCGGGCTTTAAACGCCTACCCCGTTGACCGGAAAAACCCCGGGCCGTCCGCAATTAAGACGCCGGTTAAGCTCCTGCGCAAAAGTGATTTATCAACAATCATTTTTCCCAGTGGCTCCCGCTATTCGGCCAAGCTAAAGGGTGGGGCAACCCTAATTGCTAAAATGGCCAACGTCCCCTTAGTACCGGCCGTTTACCAGGGACCCCTTTCCTTTGGCAAACTTTTCAGTCGTCAACCACGCAAAATTGCCTTTGGTCAACCCATTGTCATTGACCGGAAGAAACGGCTAACCGAGGAATACCAAGCAGCATTGGAAAAGCAAATGCAAACGGCGTTCGACCAACTCGATCAGCAAATCGACCCCCACTTTAAATATGTAATGCCGCCTAAGCCCAAGGATGATGACTTCTAAAAGGGACTTACGCTAAAAAGATAAGAGGCTGGTGAAAAAACAAGCGTTTTTTCCCAGCCTCTTTTTATTTGGTTATCCGTCCACCTAGCTAGTGGTCACCGGACAACTCCTTTACCTGTTGGCCTTTTTAGCCTGGGCCTTCATCGTTTGCATCATCTGATGTAACTTACGGCTAGATGGCTTTTGCCCCATTTGAAGCATCATCGTCCGCAGCATTTCCTCAGAAATTGGCGGATTGTTGCGCAGGTAATTTTCCATGTACTTCCGTGCACCAAAGAAGCCGATTACCAGCCCCACTAGTAGTCCCAGAATGACAAGTAAAATTGTCGCACCCATACTCATGGTTACTTCCCCCTTTGCTAAATTACTTTTTTATCTTACACGAATGTTTCACACTTGAAAAGGTAAAAGCTAAATTAATCGTCGCGAAGACCCTTCTTACGTTGAACTTCCCGGACCTTTTCTGGCGTAACTTCTTTACCATTTTTATCGAAGATCCGCATCATTTCAATATTTGACCGCATGGTTTCCCGGAAGTTCTTAATGTATTCCCGGCGTAAACGTTCCCGTTCACGGGTTTCCGCTTCCGTTAACCCCTCTTTTTTATTTTTATGAGCGAGCTCATTAATGCGTTTTAATAGTTTTTCCTGTTCTTTTGATTCCGTCATGATCAATGTCCTCCTAATTCGACATCCATAGTAACATTGTAGATTAATGTCTTTTTTTGTCAATTACGAACATGTGTTTGAAATCACCTGTTAGCTATGATATTCTTGACATAAGAATAAATTTAATGAGGTGTTAGCATGGCAAAGCCTGTTAGAAACAAGCAGATGGCCGTCTTAAACTACATCCACAAGCAAGTCGCTGATCACGGTTATCCACCGACTGTACGTGAAATTTGTAGCGCGGTGGGCCTTTCGTCGACATCAACTGTTCATGGACATATTAACCGTCTTATCGAGGGGGGCTTTTTAGAGAAGGACCCTGCCAAGCCCCGGGCCCTGGAGATTACCCCCAAAGGCCTCGATTTGTTAGGGATTAAACCCCGGCAGACTAAGATCCCCTTGCTAGGCGTAGTAACCGCTGGACAACCAATATTGGCTGTCGAAGACGCTACCGACTTTTTCCCTATCCCGCCTTCAATCCAGGATAATGATGATTTGTTCATGCTGACTATCCGGGGTTCCAGCATGATTAAGGCCGGCATCTTAAATGGTGACCAGGTAATCGTGCGGAAGCAATCCACCGCTAAAAACGGTGATATCGTCATTGCCATGAATGATGACAATGAAGCGACCTGCAAGCGGTTCTTCAAGGAGAAGACTCGTTTCCGCCTTCAACCAGAAAACGACACGATGGATCCTATTTTCCTCCAAAATGTCAAGATCCTGGGCAAGGTTGTCGGTCTTTTCCGTGATAATATTTTTTAATAATTAATTTTAAAAGGTCAATCAGAATTTAGTTAAAAATTCTGATTGACCTTTTGGTTTACCGGCACTGGTAAATCCGCTGGTGGTCTTTTTGCCCTGCCAGGACAAATTTAGCTGGATCCTTAGTTACATCAAAGCTAACGTCGGCCGGATTCATCCCTAACTGTTGCTGGAAGTCCTGCTCATATTCAGCAATCGTTACCTGGTGACGTTGGGCTAGGTCAGTCGGTACAGCGGATAAATGGGTGGCAAAACCTGGCTGAAGAATTCCCGTGTAGAATTCGCCTTCCGCACCCGATCCATAGCTAAATAGAGCTAATCGGTCACCCGCTTGGGCCGACCCGTTTTGGAGGTAGGACATTAGGCCCAAGTAGAGTGAACCAGTATAGAGGTTACCCACCCGCCGGCTGTATACCTGGCTTGCCGTTAGGGCCGCCCGCAAGCGCTGTGCAACCTCATCTTGCCGTTCTTGCAGAACCGCTTCCAAGGCCTTTTTGCCCATTTTAGTAAAGGGTAAGTGGAATAAGACCGCCGCAAAATCGGCTAACCGTCGGCCTGTCAGCTGTTGGTAACGCGCCAGGGTTTGTTTAAAAAAGTCAATGTAAACGTTAGTGGAATACTTGCCGTCAACCCGGGCCTCCGTCGCGTATAGTGGTCGCCAGAAGTCCATAATGTCCTTAGTTAGGCTAACCGTTGTTGGCTCCAACGCCAAAATATGCGGATTTTGGCTAACCAACATCGCCACTGCCCCAGCCCCTTGGGTTACCTCACCGGGAGTTGCTAACCCGTAGCGGGCAATGTCGGCCGCAATTACCAATACCAGTTCCTGGGGATTAAGGGCTACTAACCCGCGGGCAAATTGAAGTCCCGCCGTGGCCGAGTAACAGGCCTCCTTTAATTCGACCGTTCGGACAAAATCACTTAATCCCAAAAGGTGTTTAACATAGATGGCACTGGCCTTTGAGTTATCGATCCCCGATTCAGTAGCCACAATCACTGTTGAGATCCGTTCCCGAATATCAGGGGTCAGCAACTTGTCAGCGGCCGCCGCTCCCAAGGTTACAATATCCTGCGTTGGTGGGACAACCGCCTGCTGGTCCTGGCCAATCCCGATCGTGTACTTATCCGGTTCATCCCCGCGAACACGTGCTAATTCTCGCAGGTCAATATACTTATCGGTAGTGGCAAAGGCCATCTGATCAATTCCAATTTTCATCGTACTAGTCCCCCATTCGATCCATCGTTGTATTCAGTAATTCATCCACAATGTTATTACCCTGGTTATCGGCGTGTCCCTTCGTCCACTGAAAATGAAGGTGGGGAAACTGGGGTAGCAGGGTTAGTAAAGTTTGCCATAACTCCTTATTAGCAACGGCTTTACCGGTTGAGGTTACCCAGCCACGGCGCCGCCAACCATAGAGCCAGCCCTTCATGATCGGGTCTAAGACGTAGTGTGAATCAAGGGTAGCATTAATCGTCTCGTTTTGCCATTCCCGTTGAATCAGGGCCTTGAAAGCATTAATTAGGCCCAGCAACTCCATTCGGTTATTGGTAGCCCCAAATTCACCCGCGGTTCCCGTCACCTGTTGACCCTGCCGCTCGATTAAAAAGGCCCAGGCCGCCTTATCATTTTCCTTAACATGTTGGCCGCGACGATTACCGTGATTACGTGAACCGCCATCGGTATACAGGGCGATGGTCGCTATCGCTGCCGGCTCCGCTTCGAATTGTCCTAGGTCTAACGCTAATTGCTGCCTTTTACTAGGACGCTGATTTTTAACTGGTGCCCCTAACCAGGCTTGGGCTTCTTGACGGTTGGTAAACGACCGATAAATAGCACCGGAGTAACCCGTCACTTCTCGTTGACAGGCGGCCCAGCTGGAATAGATTCCTGGGTGCCGGCCCCGCTTGACCGCGTAGTACTTGCTTGCCATGTTATCCTCACCTTCGTATATTTAATATTTTATACAACTGCTTAGTCCATTTTAAATAAGTTGCGTAATCCCCAATAGACAAGAGATTAATTAATACTGCATTTAAGAAATACCAGCACTGATGTACAAATAAAAAAAGAATCCTTATGTATAAAGGATTCTAAAGGATATAAAAAGGAGAGTACAGGATTTGAACCTGCGCGCCCGCTCAACACGGGTTCGCCGGATTTCGAGTCCGGTGCATTACCACTCTGCCAACTCTCCATATGACTACCTTTTAACTATACCAAACATTTGAGCAAGAGTAAACCAAAAATATATCACTCACCCCTTCTCACCTTATCTGATATTGCAAGGTAGCCAAGACTAATGCCTATTTTTGATCGGCAATATTGTAGGTTGTCCGCCCGTTTTTAGCCGTATAAACTGCCTGCTTAGTATTATCAGGGTTCACAATACTAATTGAGTAATCACCACCGAGGGCTTTTGAAACCTGTGCTGAATTTCTCTTAATCGAATTCGTTAAGTTAGGCCAGCCAATTTGTGAAGCCTGACTAGGATCTTGGACTAAGGCCTTAATCGCATTAACCGTGTTGTCATCCGTTGGTTTTACAACGTAAGTATTGCTATCTTCTTTAAATTCGACCGTTCCCAGCTTAGAATAACCCTTTTGCAGCTGCCGTAACACTGCTGCCTGCTGGTTCTGGGTATTAGCACTGTTTCCGTTAATACCACTTAGGCGGTTCGAAAAGCTACTAGCCTGTACCACCTGTGAGGAGGAGCTAGCCGATTGTGATTGCTGGTTATGCTTAAAGTAGGGTAGGTTAATTGCACCATAGACGACCGCAATCAAACTCAATACAACAATCACCGTTCCTGATTTCCATTCCCGGTACCGTTGCCAGGAGTTAACGAGGTAGAAGGCCCCCAGCAAAAGCATCAGGCCACCAAAAATAACTAAGAAAATCATATTTAAACTCCTTTGTGTCCTTCATTAGCTATAAAAAGAAGGGTGTGACGACCGGTCTCACCCTCATTTTTAAAACTCCATCAATGTCTTAACATCGTAGTCCTTAATCTTATCGCGGCCGTGTAAATCTTTCAGGTCAATCAAGAAGGCACAGCCAACAACAATACCACCCATTTCTTCCACCATCTTAATGGTAGCCGAAATCGTACCACCAGTGGCTAATAAGTCATCGACAACTAGTACCCGTTGACCAGGTTTGATCGAATCCTTTTCCATCTGGAGAGTGGCCGTCCCGTATTCCAGCGTGTAGGTTGCACTAACCGCTTCCCGTGGTAACTTTCCCTTCTTGCGGGCCGGTGCAAAACCAACACCAAGTTCCCGGGCAATTGGGCACCCCACAATAAAGCCCCGGGCTTCTGGGCCCACGACCATATCAACATTTTTATCCTTCGCATAGGCAACTAACTCATCTGTAGCCTGTTTATAAGCTTCGCCGTTTGCCATTAATGGTAAGATATCCCGGTAAATAATTCCCTTCTCAGGGTAATCAGGGATACTAGCAACAAATTTATAAAGGTCTAAAGTCATACCAGAAATTGTCTCCTTTAATTCTTCTTCAGGCACTGCATGACCCATTTGGCCACCGTACCGGTGTCACTGAACAATAAGGTCTGTTCAGCTTGGTACTGGGCGAGCTGCGCTTGATAGCGGTCTGTCTGTTTTAAATCAGCCTTTGCGACCCCAGTTACCAGATTTAAAACACCATTAGTAATTGTAACAAATCCTACCTCAGAAAACACACTTATCATCAAATTTAATCGGACTTCATTAATTCTTAAATAACGACTGACCGCCGTCCGTTGTTGGGGCCACTGGAGATTAGGGTGTTGTCCAAGGAAGCGGTACAGGCTAACAAAATCATTCCGGGACGGTAGCCCGGCAAGGTAAATACTATTAGCCTCATACAAGAGTAAGCGGATTACCGCCGGTGCGCCACTATCATCAGCAAAGAGTCGGGTAAACTCAGTAAGGTCTGGTGGACAGTCAACCACCGTTAGCTGCTGGTCCGCCCAGTCGATCTCAGCAGCCGCTGCCGGTGAAAGTGCGTGTCCCTTAGCAACGTGGGGCGCAATATTTTCCCGTAAGCGGTCATTGTAAACCAGGTAGTAGCCCCCCATCGTAAAGTGCTGGGGACGAAGGCGATTAGTTCGCTGGTCAAGAATAACGGTGCCCGTTACCTGAATATCAACTAACATTAACTGGACCGTCCGCCGTCCCTGCCATTCATTGATACTTAACTTAGCCAGTAAGTCGACTTCACCGCCCTGACCATTCAGCAGCGGTGCCAACTGCCCCTGGTTAAAGGCAACCACCGTTAATTGCCCACCTAAATTGAACTTAAGGTGGGTATTATCTTTCCCCATCGTCTTAACGTTGCTGGGTTGAACATCTTTAAACAGGAAGATCGGCTGCTCATTCCCCGGGCCAAAAGGTGCCAATTGTTGTACCTCTTGGTAGAGCTTCTCATTAACGGCCCCCACATTTAATTGGTCCGCCACGGTGATTACTTGCTTTTCGTCCGTTGAAAAGCCTTGCTCTTGTGCCGCTTGTTTCAAAACTCGACGTAACTCATCGACCTGGTCAACTGCAAAGGATAAGCCACAGGCCGCCGGGTGCCCCCCGAAAGAAGACATCAAATCACGGTGGGCATCTAGTGCTTCAAAAAGGTTAAAACCAGTGACACTGCGACCAGAAGCCTTGGCCAAGGTATCCCCGTCATTTATTCCGGCAACAATCGTGGGCTTTCCCGTGAGGTCCATAATCCGGCTAGCAACAATTCCCAAAACACCCTGGTGCCAATCATGCCCTAGCAAAACAAGAACCGGTTGATCACGATTAGCCGGTGCAGTGGCCTGCTGTTGAGCAGCGGCCATAATCTGGTCGACCAGGTCCCGGCGTTGCTGATTAGCTGCCTCCACCTGCTGGGCCAGCTCCGTCCCCCGTTCCTCATCGAGGGTGGTCAGTAATTCCACGCCAACACTGGCATTAGCAACCCGGCCGAGGGCGTTTAACCGCGGGGCAATGGTAAAACCAATATCTTGGTCAGTCAGTTTGGCGATATTAGTACCGGCAATTTTAAGGAGGGCCCGCAAACCAGGACGCATCCCCTGCCGCAGCAACTGAATCCCCTGCGAAATCAAGGCACGGTTTTCATCAGTTACGGTGACCACATCCGCGATTTCGCCGATGGCAACCAGGTCGAGCATCTCTTCCGGAAATTCTTCCTGAAGTGCCCACACAAGCTTAAAGGCGACCGCAACCCCAGAGAGGTCCGGAAATGGGTACTCACTTCCCGGATAACGAGGGTGGACAATGGCAACCGCATTGGGGAGATCGGCCGGTAGCTCGTGGTGGTCAGTAATAACTACATCGACCCCCTGAGCCATTGCCTGATCAATTACCGTCTTCCCACTAACCCCGTTATCAACGGTAATAATTAGCTTGGTTCCATTAGCGATAATCCGCTCGTAGGCCGCCTGATTGGGACCATAACCGTCTTTAAAACGGTCTGGGATGTAGTAGTCAACGTCAGCACCAATTTCACTTAAGGCCTCGTATACTACCGCCGTACTCGTGATCCCATCAGCATCATAGTCACCATAGACCGTTATTTTTTCACCATTAGCAACCGCGTCTTCAATCCGTTCGACCGCCTTGTCCATATCATGGAGCTGACGGGGATCATGAACCGTTGATAAGTCAGGATGTAAAAAAGCCTGGGCGGCGTCTGGCGTCGTTAACCCCCGCTGAACAAGCAGGGTGGCCACTACCGATGAAACCCCTAGCTTTTCTTGAAATGTTTTTACCAGTTGTTGGTCAACCGTCGTCGAATCCATTTGCCAAGCATAATGTGCTTTGATCATTTTCTTCCCCACATTTCACTAAAAACAAGAAGGGCGTGACGTTACGCCACTGCCCGTTCTACACTTTCATTATTCTATTCATAATTAATATTCAATCGTCGAGTCTATAATTCCTTTTTATTTTGTTGGAAGTCAAAGAACTTCTTGATTGCCCAATCGCCTAAGCCAGGAATTACTTGATAGGCCCAACCAAGGTAGGCAACATAACCCGGAACATTAATTTCACGTGTCTTATAACCGACGTTATTCCAGATTCGCCGGGCTAATTCGTCGGGTTCAATGAATAACCATTTCGGGAGGTGTGACCGGTAGTTCCCTGCCGCATCTGCCTTCTCAAAGAAGGGCGTATTAACTGGACCCGGGTTAACCGTCAAAACCTGAACCCCATAATCGGCAACTTCCATCCGGAGGACATTGTCGAATTGAATTACTCCCGCCTTAGTTGCCGAATAGGCGGCACTATTAGGCGTCGGGATCTTACCACAGGCAGAGCCCATATTAATAATGGCGCCATACCCCTGGGCCATCATCCGCCGGGCGACACACCGGCTAATGTACATCAGGGCCAGCAAGTTAACGTCGGTCATCGTCGCCATGGTCTTGTAGGATTGATCAGCTGCCGGGCTAAAATCACCGAGGCCGGCCGAATTAACCAGAACGTCGATCCCCCCGACCTGGTGTTGAATTTTATCAAGGACTGCATCGATCTGATCTGGCGAAGTGGCATCCATTTTAAAGGCAAAGGCCGGTCGACCGGACAGAAGTAAACACTGTTTGGCAACCCGGTCAAGTTTTTCCTGGTTACGGGAGGTAACGACGACGATGGCTCCCCGTCGTGCCGCCTCGAGAGCTAACTTCTTACCGATTCCACCGGAACCACCGGTAATCAGCACCACTTCATTTCGCAAAAACCGTAATACTTTTACCCGTCTCAGCATTTTCCTCACTCCTTACTTATTAAAAGGAATATCGACTACGTCAAAGTCATTCACTACCCGTGTATTAGGGAAAACATCCCGAACCTGGTAGGCCAGCTGGTAGGCTGACTTACCAGCATACCGGGCTGAAATATGGTTAAGTAACAGGCGTTTAGCCCCAGCACGTTTCGCAATTTCTGCTGCTTGCAGGCTGGTGGTGTGGTAATAGCTACGGGCTAACTTGGCTTCATCCTTAGCAAAGGTACTCTCATGAACCAAGACATCAGCATTGCGCGCTAATTCCACCGCGTTTTCGGTTTTACGCGTATCGCCACAGATCGCGACAATCCGCCCGGGCTGTGGTTGGCCGATAAAGTCTTGACCGTTAATCGTTCGCCCATCATCCAATACAACGGTTTTGCCGGCCTTTAACTGACCATAAATTGGGCCTGACGGAATTTTTAGCTCACGCAACTTATCAACTTGCAGCTCACCCGGGTGGTCCGCTTCGACGACCCGGTAGCCATAGCAAGCGATCTTGTGGTCTAGCTTCTTAGCGGTTACCGTAAAGCCCTGATCATGAAAGACTACCCCTTCATGATCAATCTCGACAAAGTGTAAGGGATAGCTAAGCCGGGATTCACTAACTTGCAAGGCCGTCATCACAAAGCGCTTAATCCCAACCGGACCATAAATTGTTAGTGGTGCTGCTCCCCCTTGGAAGGACCGTGAACTTAGCAATCCCGGTAAGCCAAAAATATGATCACCATGTAAGTGGGTAATAAAGATTTTTTCAATCTTCCGCGGCCGAATCGTGGTGTTTAAAATTTGGTGCTGGGTAGCTTCACCCACATCAAAAAGCCAAATGGCATTGCGCTCTTCCAACAGCCGGAGGGCCACGCTAGAGACATTCCGTTGTTTACTCGGTGAACCGGCGCCAGTTCCTAAAAATTCAAGTTGCATTATTTTAATTCCCTACCTTTTTACCGTGACTACTGGATAAATTCGAAGACGAACTTCCGAATCCGCACCATATCACCATTTTGAATTCCCTTTTCACGAAGGGCATCATCAACCCCCATTTGCCGCATTTGCCGGGCAAAACGAAGCTGACTTTGTTCATGCGTCAGGTCTGTCATATCAAACAGACGGAGTAGTTGTTCACCACCCAGAACCCAGGTACCATCTTCATCCTTGCTGATGGTAAAGGCCGGGCCGGACGGGTTCTTTTGGAACTGCTTGCCGGCTTCCTCGTATTCGGGTGTCAGCTGCTCATCATGGCTCGCACTGTCAAATGCCGGCGTCTGGTCTAAGAGGTCCGCCGTTAACTGCATTAACTGTTGAACCCCTTGGTGGGTTACCGCCGAAATTGGGAAAATCGTCGGCTGCTTAGCTAACGTCTGGTCGGTTGCCAACTGTTGCTTAAACCGGGCCAGATTCTGTTCAGCGTTAGGCATATCCATTTTAGTGGCTACTACAACCTGTGGCCGCTTTAGCAGCTCCGGATCATAGTTCGCCAATTCATGGTTGATTTGCCGATAACGGTTAATGGCCTGCTCGCTATCTTCGCTTGACATATCAACTAGGTGCAGCAAGACCCGGGTCCGTTCAATATGCCGGAGAAACTTTAGTCCTAGGCCAATTCCTTTCGAGGCCCCTTCAATTAGCCCCGGCATATCGGCCATCGCAAAGTCACGGCCATCTGGCAACATTACCATCCCCAAATTAGGAACAAGGGTCGTAAATTCATAGGCCGCGATCTTTGGTTTTGCACCGGTAACCACTGACAACAGGGTTGATTTCCCAACCGAAGGAAAACCAATCAGGCCAACGTCGGCCAGCATCTTCAACTCTAATTCAAGGTAACGGTCTTCGCCTGGTTCCCCATTTTCAGCAATTTCAGGAGCCGGGTTTTTGGCACTAGCAAAGTGGATATTGCCACGACCACCGCGGCCCCCCTTAGCGATAACGAGTTCCTGGCCTTTTTCTACCAGGTCACCAATAATCTGACCGGTATCAAGGTCGCGGACCGTGGTCCCCTGGGGAACCGCAATCACAGTATCTTCGGCACTGGCCCCAGTCATCTGCTTATTCATCCCGTTACCACCATTCTTAGCTTTAAAAATCCGGTGGTAACGAAAGTCCATCAAGGTCCGTAAGCCTTCATCGACTTTTAGGATGATGGAGCCACCACGGCCACCATCACCACCAGCCGGGCCACCGTTGGGAACGTATTTTTCCCGCCGGAAGGCAACCATCCCGTCGCCCCCCTTACCGGCATGGGCTTCAATTTTAATTTGATCAACAAAGGTATTCATCATGATTTCTCCGTTCTAAGTTCTTATTACTAGTATATTTGAAAAGCGGGGGGCCGTCAAAATCAATCGTGGCTACTCCCCTTCGCAACCGCCGCATTTTTTTGGAGCGAAACTTTGATTAGCTGCGCCGTCGGCCGGTTAATTCCCAGCGAATGAATTTCATCGACCGAGGCCTGGGCGATTTTAGTTACCGAGCCATACTTCTTAAGCAGCTTGGTCCTAGTCCGCGGGCCAACCCCCTTAATTTCGTCCAGCCGCGAGCTCAGTGAGTGTTTGGTATGGACGTTACGGTGGAAGGTAATTGCAAAGCGGTGAACCTCATCTTGAATCCGCTGGACCAGGTAAAATCCTTGGCTCCGGGGATTTAGATTAACGTGTTGGTCATCATCACCAAAGAGGAGGTCCGCCGTCTTGTGCTTGTCATTTTTAACCATCCCCACGACTGGAATATCAAGCCCCAGTTCGTTTTCTAAGACGTCTTTGACCGCATTCATTTGAATCTCGCCCCCGTCCATGAAAATCATGTCCGGCATCGGCTTATTCTCCCGCAACAGGCGACTATACCGGCGACGGATTACTTCCCGGGTACTAGCCGCTTCGTCAGCATGGTTAATCACCGTCTTGAGTTTATACTTCCGGTATAGTTTCTTGGCCGGTTCACCATCGATAAAGACAACCATTGCGCTCACTGGATCAGCTCCCTGAATATGGGAGTGGTCAAAGGCTTCGATCTTATGGCCAACTGGTAAGCCTAACGCGTCCGTAATTTCTTTCATCGCGCCGGTAGTCTTACCCTTATCCATTTCGAGGAGGCGGAACTTTTCATCCAACGTCAATTGCGCATTCTCTGCTGCCATCGCCATTAGGTCCTTTTTCTCCCCCCGTTCCGGAGTGCGGACCGGAATACCGAGGATTTCACTAATCTCCTTGTTAGGCAGTCCCGCCGGCAGCAAAATCTCCCGGGGAAGAATATTATTGCGCCGGTTATAGAACTGAAGGATAAAACTCGTCATTTCTTCAGTGGCGGTATCAACAACCGGGAATAGTCGCTTTTCCCGCTTCATTAACCGGGCCTGGCGAATAAAGAAAACCTGGATCGACAGCCAGCCCTTATCCATGTAAAAGTTAAAGAGGTCCCGGGGGGTCCGGTCATTTGAGATGATCTTTTGTTTTTCAACCGTCACTTCAATATAGTGGAGCTGGTCCCGAATTTCAGCTGCCCGTTCATACTCCAGGCTGGCCGCGGCCTGCTCCATTTTCGCTGTCAGGTGGCGCTTAACTGCCGCCGTATTGCCATTCAAAAAGGACTTAATCCGTTTTACCTGCCGCTCGTATTCTTCTGGTGGGACCGTCTTGAAGCACGCCCCCAGACACTGCCCCATATGGTAATACAGACACGGTCGTCCCTGATACCCATTACAGCGGCGCAAGGGATAGACCTTTTGGATAAAATGCAGGGTTTCCTCGGCCGCATAGACATTGGGGTACGGGCCAAAATAGTAGGCCCCGTCTTTTTTTACCGTACTAACAATTTCTGTTTGGGGGTCCCGTTCGTTCGTTATCTTGATGTACGGATACCCCGTCCCCCGCTTCAATTTAATATTAAAGTAGGGTTGGTGCTTTTGAATTAGCGTAATTTCAAGAAGGAAGGACTCCTTGTTAGTTGAAGTAATAATGGTTTCAAAGTCGGCCACTTCAGAAACCATCTTGGCGACCTTCCCGGTGTGGCTACTCTTAAAATAAGAGCGTACCCGGTTCTTAAGATTTTTGGCCTTACCAACGTAAATAATCTGCCCATTGATGTTCTTCATTAAGTAACAACCCGGCTTATCCGGTAGTAATGCGAGCTTATGTTCTAGATATTCACTGGCCATTTTAACCCTCCCGCTCAATTGCTAATATAATATTATAAAGGATAATGCGCAGTCAGGGCAAAGAATGTGACTACTTTCATCCTAAAATCTTGCAGGAAGACCAGTCCCTGTGCTAAGATGATTTGAAATAAGAAGGAGTGCGATAATAATGGGCTTAGTAACTCGCCGGAGTGAGCAATTAGACCGGCTTTTCGACCAATTTGCTATTGATCCAAAGAAAAAGCATCCTAAGGACCAGCCAAAGGATAAAAAAGCGGACCAGAAAGCTGCTAAAACGGACCAAAAGAAGTAACGTTAATCAAAAAGGTCCCCAGTGTTCAACCAAATGCGAACACTGGGGACCTTTTCTTAACTTACCAGTATCAATTAACCCTGTTTTTTAAAGCCGGTTGGGTAGCGCCGGTTTAATTCTTCAATATTGGCCTTGGCAACCTCATCAAAGGGAATATCAGCCCACTCGGCCACCTGGGAAAGGTACCAGAGTACATCCCCCATCTCATGAATTAATTCTTGCCGGCTTAGCTTCTGCCCCTTAAAAGTGTAGTTTTTGACCAAATCGACCACTTGGCCAGCCTCACCAGCAAGCCCAAGGGCACAATTGGTTAATACTTGTTCATTACCATAGAGCGTTCGTTTAGCAGCACTTTGGTACTCATTAAAGTCCACTGTTAGTTCATCTCCATCTGTTTTTCAATCCACTGCCAGACCGCTTCCTGGCCCTTCTTGTTAACTGCTGAAAACAAAACCAGCGGTGTTTCCCGGTCCATCCCCAGTGTCTTTTTAACTAAGCTCTCCTGACGGTTCCAAGCATTTCCTTTAACCTTATCCATTTTGGTAGCTACTACTAAAGTTGGAATCCGGTAGTAAGCCAACCACTGATACATACTAATATCATCATCAGTCGGCGCATGGCGGCCATCCACCAATAAGATCGTTCCACAGAGTTGGTTCCGTTCGGTCAAGTACTGTTCAATCATTTGACCAAAACGTTCCCGCTCCTTCTTCGAGACCTTCGCATAACCATAGCCTGGCACGTCGACAAAGTATAGCTGATCTTCAACATTATAAAAGTTCAGTGTTTGGGTTTTCCCCGGTTGACTTGACGTGTGTGCAAAGTTACGGCGGTTAATTAAAACATTCGTCAGCGAGGATTTACCGACATTGGAACGCCCAACCAGTGCCACTTCTGGATAATTGGTCCGTGGATACTGATCTGGCCGGACTGCACTAATCGTTAAATCAACATTGTGAACTTCCATCATTAACCTCCCATATCATTAGGATGCTTGTTCATCCTTCATCACATACTTCGGTTCCGCATGGTCGGTGACACAACGCTTCCCGATAACAACTTTAGCCACATCACTCCGACTTGGCAATTCAAACATGACGTTTTGCATGACTTCTTCAATAATCGAACGCAGACCCCGCGCACCCGTATTGCGGGCAATTGCCAGCTTGGCCATGGCCGTCAGGGCACCGCTTGTGAAACTTAACTCACTGCCGTCTAACCGGATTAATTCTTGATACTGCTTTACCAGCGCATTCTTCGGTTCCGTTAAGATTCGCACGAGGTCATGCTCATCTAGTTTTTCCAGGGCCGTCATTACAGGCAGTCGGCCGATAAATTCCGGAATAAGGCCAAATTTAAGTAAGTCTTCTGGAATAACGTGTTGCAGAATATTCTTTTCGGTAATGTCATCCCGCTCTGCAGAACTCGTTCCAAAACCGATCGTTTTTTCGCCGACCCGTTCCTTAACAATGTTTTCAATTCCATCGAAGGCCCCACCAACAATAAAGAGAATATTGCTAGTGTCAACTTGGATAAACTCTTGTTGGGGGTGCTTACGGCCACCCTGTGGCGGTACGTTTGCAATCGTTCCTTCCAGGATCTTTAACAGGGCCTGTTGGACACCTTCACCGGAAACATCCCGGGTAATTGAAACATTCTCACTCTTCTTGGCAATCTTATCAATTTCATCGATGTAGATAATGCCTTTTTCAGCTCGTTCAACATCGAAGTCAGCCGCCTGGAGAAGCTTAAGAATGATGTTTTCAACGTCTTCACCAACGTAACCGGCTTCAGTCAGGGTCGTAGCGTCCGCAATTGCAAACGGAACATTTAAGATACGTGCCAGTGACTGTGCCAGGTAGGTCTTCCCGGAACCCGTAGGACCGATCACCGCAATATTACTCTTTTGCAACTCGGTATCATTGTTATCACCGGTCGTCATCGCATTAACCCGCTTGTAATGGTTGTAAACCGCTACCGCCAATGTCTTCTTAGCGGCGTCTTGGCCGATCACATAATCATCTAGATCCTTAACAATTTCTTCCGGCGTTGGTACCCGGAAGGTCATTTTTGCGCTATCTTCTGACAGCTCTTGGTCGATGATTTGCTTACACAAATCAACGCATTCATTACAGATATAAACGCCTGGTCCAGCCACAATTTTTTTAACTTCGTCCTGTGATTTCCCACAAAAGGAACAATGGACAGAATCCATTTCACTGGTATCTTCAAACATTTATAAACCTCCTCTAAAACTTATGAAATAATCATACCAAACTTTACCATTAAATTCGAACATTGTGCCTTTCGAACCGCTGGCAGTGTGGTATACAAATGGCCCCAAGCATTCGGATAATCCCGAACGTTTGGGGCCTCTTTGTACTTGCAGAAAGTATTCAGATCAGTTCAGTCTGACCGTGCTTATACTCTCCATGGTGATAAGGATGCTAATTACTTATCGGACTTTTCGTCATCCTTCTTAGCTGACTTAACTTGCTTTGCGGAATCAGCAACCAGGTCAACGGCCTTCTTGATCTTGATATCATGGCTCAGCATATCCTTAGATAAGGCCTTTTCAACAGCATCTTCTTCCATGCCGTATTGCTTTGCTAAGTCCTTGATTTCATCCTTGATTTCGTCGTCACTGGCTTCCAGCTTAGCATCGTCAACGATTGCTTCCAGAACTAAGTTAGTCTTAACCCGTTGTTCAGCATCATTAGCAAATTGCTTCTTCAGGTCATCTTCCTTGGTTCCAGTAATTTGGAAGTACATTTGTGGGCTGATGCCTTGTTGTTGCATTCCGGCCAGGTATTGTTGCATTTGACGGTTGGTGTCTTCATCCAACATTGCTTGTGGAATGTCTTCAATTTCAGCATTAGCAACGGCCTTTTCAATGGCAGCATCTTCAATTGCGCCCTTAGCTTGGTCGTCCTTTTGTTCTTGTAATTGTTTCCGCGTCTTGTCCTTCAATTCGTCAAGGGTATCAACATCTTCGTCTACGTCCTTGGCAAAATCATCGTCAAGTTCAGGCAGTTGCTTTTCCTTGATTTCGTGAACCTTAACCTTGAACAGTGCTTCCTTACCAGCAAGTTCCTTGGCGTGGTAATCTTCTGGGAAGGTAACCTTAACGTCAACGTCATCACCGGAGTTGGCACCAACTAATTGGTCTTCAAAACCAGGAATAAATGAGCCAGAGCCTAATTCAAGGGAGTAGTTGTCGGCAGAACCACCGTCAAACTTCTTGCCATCGATACTACCTTCGTAGTCGATAACAACCGTGTCACCCTTAGCAGCTGGCTTGTCTTCCTTAAGAACCAATTCAGCTTGTTGTTGACGCTTCTTTTCGATTTCTGAATCAACATCAGCATCGGAAACAGTAGTGTCTTGTTCTGGAACTTCCATGCCCTTGTAGTCGCCTAACTTAACCTCTGGTTCAACAGCAACTTCGGCCGTCAGAGTCCATGGTTGGTCCTTTTCCATACTCTTAATGTCAATTTGTGGTTGGTCAACTGGCTTGATGCCGGTTTCCTTAACCGCTGCACTGTAAGCATCTGGAAGAACCTTGTTTAAGGCATCTTGGTATAATGATTCTTCACCGTACATTTGGTTAAAGATTTGACGAGGAACACGGCCCTTCCGGAAACCTGGTACCGTGATCTTCTTCCGAGTTTCAACGAAGGCTTCGTCGATTCCCTTCTTAATCGTGTCGACATCAATATCAAACGTTAATGTCCCTTTGCTGGCATCGCTATCGCGTTCCCATTTTGCTGACATTTTATTTCCTCCAATAACAATCAATTTGACCATTACTATAATAAGTAGGTCTTTACATACCTTATTAGTTTACCGTACGGCACGGGCAATTGCAACTAATTGACGGGTTTCCGCCGGTAATTATTTAAAAGAAAAAGGAATCCGGTAAAACCGAATTCCTTTAACTTATTTAGCCTAATTGAAAATTAGTCTAACACTTCTGATACCACACCGGCACCAACAGTGT
>NZ_JBJEEL010000036.1:0-1823 GCF_051873035.1 Limosilactobacillus sp. | reverse complement strand
CTTTTTGCTTAATCTGCGCCAATAGATTTGTTCAAGTTATTTCTTGCAATCTGCCGTATTCATTATGCTGGTGGAGACGGTGAAGAGCAAGCAAAGCGCTCGCCTTAAGATTCTTAAGAGTTCAAAGAAAATGGTTGGCATTGGCGGCCAATTCCGGGATAATATCCTTGAGGAATAATTACCCTCACGCAGTTGTTGCTACACTACGAAATGGAGGAATCTCAATGACCAAAATTTTTGCATATAGTATTCGTAAGGATGAGGAACCGTACTTAAAGGAATGGGCCACGGCTCATCCCGAGGTCACTGTTGACTACACTGCCGACCTACTGACGCCGGAAACTGCTAAGCAAGCGGCCGGAGCAGACGGCGTGGTTGTTTACCAGCAGCTGGATTACACGCCAGAAACGCTCCGGGCACTGGCAGATGAGGGAATTACTAAGATGTCACTACGAAACGTCGGAGTGGACAACATCGACATGGCCACGGCTAAGGAGCTGGGCTTTGAAATCACCAACGTGCCGGTCTACTCACCAAACGCGATTGCTGAGCACGCCGCCATTCAGACGGCCCGGATTCTGCGGCAGACGAAGGTCATGGATCGTAAGGTTGAGAGTGGTGACCTGCGTTGGGCACCAACGATCGGTCGTGAAGTTCGTGACCAGACGGTGGGGGTCATTGGGACCGGCCACATCGGCCAGGTTTACATGCAGATCATGGAAGGCTTCGGCGCCAAAGTGATTGCCTACGATGTCTTCCATGATCCAAAGCTCGAGGAAGCGGGCTACTACGTCGACTCCCTGGACGATATTTACCAACAGGCAGATGTGATCTCCCTGCACGTGCCGGCCCTGAAGAACACGATCAAGATGATCAACGACGAGACGATCGCCAAGATGAAGGACGATGCGGTTCTGGTCAATGTTTCCCGTGGTGCGCTGGTGGATACAGACGCCGTGGTTCGTGCTCTGGACAGTGGCAAACTCTTTGGCTTCGTGATGGATACCTATGAAAACGAAGTGGGGATCTTCAACGCTGACTGGCGGGGGAAGGAATTCCCTGATGCCCGCTTAAAGGACCTGATTGATCGGCCAAACGTGCTGGTAACGCCGCACACCGCCTTCTACACGACGCATGCGGTCCGCAACATGGTTGTGAAGGCCTTTGACAACAACCTGGCCCTGGTAAACGGTGAGACCCCGGATACACCCGTGAAGGTTGGCTAATTAATAACTAAGAAATGGGGCTTCGGCATGGCTGGAGCCTTTTTGAATAAACAAAATACCCACAGACATGATCCCAATAGTCATGGCTGTGGGTGTTTTGTTATAAATGAATAATTGCTTAATCTTTTAGATTATTGTTGGGGTTTACCACCTACAAACATTCCGGCAACAGAAGCTATAATAATTCCAACAAAACTTACAACAGCAATCATGTTACTTAAAGCTGACATCATGGTAAACCCCCTTCCTTTTCTAAAAAAACTTATTATCTTTCAACACCTTTATTATAGCAAGCTTCTTCCATAACGCTGATAATAATTGACTAATTTTTTGCTAAGCAAAAATGGAACAGAACTTATCAAATGCTTAGGAATGATTAATGATTTATCAGAATGTTCTCTAAAGAGTCAGTCGGATAATTTTAGTCCGTTTTGGAATGGTGAACAATCTTTGAAAACGTTCCCGCAAATCTTCACTTTTTCTTAAACATTGTGGTTTGACCTTAATTAATTATCAACGAATAATAAAAAGGCCGATTTCTCATGGCTATAATGCCCTCTAAGTATACAGATGAAATAGAAAATGCATCTGATACTT
>NZ_JBJEEL010000035.1:0-9479 GCF_051873035.1 Limosilactobacillus sp. | reverse complement strand
GTTTTTTATTTACCACCAACTGGGTGGCTAACTTCATTCTATAATCTACCAGAAAGATTAATTCGTGCTGAACGGAAGGAAACTAAACATTGTGGAATAATACCACCAGCAGCCACCAGGAAGTAAAGAAAACCAAACCATCCTGGAATAGCACCATACATTACTTGGTAAGGATCACTCGCACTAGCCAAGCTTGGTGAGATGGTACTTAGCAATACACCACCAGCCATTAAGATAAAAAGTGGCGTAGCAGCACCTAAAGTAGTATTCCAAAAAGTTGCAGATGGTTTTGTATTAGGACGAACATAGGCGCCCCAATCAGCAGCGGCCATTGACCATGAAATACTGGAACCAGCAGCGATAAAAGCTACAGCTGGTAACCAGCCAGTCACCCAGCTACCTGGTTTCATCGCAAAGGCTTCTCCCCAATTAGCATTCATTAGAAACATGATCAGCATAACTAAAGTTAATCCGCCAAAGATCCAGCTTAACCAAGTTTGAATTTTAGCCAAGGTATCTTCTTTGAAGATACCTGATAGGAAGACCAAACCCGCAAATACTACTAAACAAATAAATTTTGTAAAGCCGGTTTGAGAAATATGGATGGTTTTTAACATTGCTGAAAATAATAAGGTACCAGTAATTACGTTAACCGCTAACCAGCCAACCATATTTAACCAGGCCATAAAGTTAGGAATCTTATTACCATGGGTACCAAACGCAGCCCGACTTAATTTAAACGTTGTAACTCCTTCACGTTGACCAATCATGGCAACCCAACCTGGAATTGCAAAGGTTAACGCACCAATTAATGCGGCCGTAATTGATTGCCAAAATGATAAGTGATAACTAACAATAATCGCACCATAAACGAACCCCATGATACCGATATTAGCAGCAAACCAATTGTAAAAAAGCTTACCAGGACTTAGCGTCTTATCCTTTTCTGGTACCTTTACAAACTCGTTATCCATAGTAGTTCACCTCATCTTTTTACTATGCTTTAAACTCTGAAATCTTATCTGCAAAATCATGAATATCGTGTTGAGGATTCTTTTCATCAATTAATTTTTTCCAGTCGGCAGGAATGTTCTTAGCACCAACTTTTGCACCACAAATTGCGGTTGCCATCGCACCAATTGTATCGGTGTCACCACCTAAGTTTGTACAAATGAAGGCGCTCTTCTTAACATCCTTAGCATAGTAAGCAATTGCTAATGCTGCTGGAATACTTTCTGAAATCGTAGTTCCAGTACCAACAGTATTATAAATTGCTCGACTAAACGCCTCATCATCACCCGCATACTTATGTGCAAGTGTAATTCCAACTTCTAATCGTTCCTTATTGTGGGCGGCCCAAGTTGGTGCACCTAGTTTAAAGCCAGCATCGTTTGCCCTTTCAGCGTAAGTAATAATTTCATCCCAGTCATAATCGGCCATCGCTGCCGTTACTGCCCCAGCAATCATTGCTGCCCCGGAAATGGCCACATCACTAGAGTGCGTAATTTTCGTAACTTCGTAAACCATCTGAATCAGCTTATCAAATTCTTCAGGTTCGTATAGTGTACCAATAGGCGAAATACGCATACCACAGCCATTCGTTAACGCCGTCTTAGTAACTTCGGCAGGATCTTTCCCCTCCTTCACTAATTTAAGGGCGGCCTTACTGCTTGGGCCTAGTATATTGTTCGTCCATGCACCAACTTTGTCTGCCCATTTCATAATATGTTTAACTAATACTTTAGTATCCGGTTTCCAGTTAGTTTCAATTAAGGCGTCCAGAATTGCAAATGCCTGGTTGGTGTCATCAGTGTATTCACCAGCCTTAAAATTAATTGCAATATCGTTATCATCAGTACCATCCAGAAAAGTCGTAATATTACGACCAAATTTATCCCGAATCTTCTGGATTGGCCACAGTTCAGTCGGCATCCCCATTGAATCACCGATTGCTTGTCCATATAGTGCACCTAGAATTTTGTCTTTATCACGCATAAAAATTCCTCCTATATACCAAGTGTCAAATCAAATTCGGCAAAATTGCTATAGGTTACTTTAGCCTTTTCCACAATTTTTCCTTCTTCATCATGAACAACCCCTTGTGCTTGTAACAATGGATCATGAATATTACACTGCAGATTTTCAGCTAACTCTTTATCGGCACTGACAGCAGACATCCTTAGTAATGTAGTTGAAGGAATCGTTTTGTACTCTTGCCGGATAATTGAGTATAGCGACTCTTTACTGAAATCATATTTTTCTAGGCCGTGAAATCGATTAAGGCTAACTTGTGATTCATCAACTGTTATTGGAATCAAGGAATCGTCACTATCAAACATTCGTAGACGTTTCAAATAAAGAATCTTATTGCTGTTATCAGTAATTATTTTTTTCTCCAATATCTTACTAACCGGCTTGGCACCAATTTGCTGAGCGTAATCAGAAAATCCCTTAAAGTTAAAAAGCTTAACTTTTGGTTGCCTTTGATGAACAAAGGATCCTTTGCCTTGAACCCGTTCAATCAAGTTCATACGTTGTAGATCTTTCAGCGCCTTTTGGATAGTTGAACGTGTTACGTCAAATTCATTTGCATATTCTGCTTCCGACGGTAGTTTGTCACCGACCTTACGATTATTAAAAATATCATTTTGAATTGCTAAAACGATCTGTGCGCGCAAACTATTATTACTTCTTTGTAAATCCATTTTATTTCATCCCTATTACTTGAGTACTCAAGTACACAATAACACTATTTTTAATTTTTGCAAGCGCTTTCTAAATTTTAAAATAATTCCATGAATTATAAAAAAAGTACCTCTTAGAAATCACTCTAGTAACGAGGTGTTTCTTAAGAGATACTTCAATAAACTTTAAACTATTTTAATATGGGCATTCAAAACAAGAATCCCCTATTGCCCCTCCCCCGGAAGCGTCCGGTAAGCGAGTTTTTCAATCACGTCCTGGTTTTGTGGGTACTTGGCTAACAGGGTTGGCTGGTCAAAGATTTCAAAATCATGGTAGTCAAAGCCCGGCGCCACGGCACAACTAACCAGGCTAAAGCCGGCCGCATTGACTGCGGAGCCAAAGATAACCCCCGCCGAGGCCCGGTACTGGAGCTGCTCGCCCTTCTCTAAGTGCGGGCCAAGTACAACCTGGTTAGACGAACCGTTCGGATAAAGGGTGTAAATCGTAATCGGGTCACCCGCATGATAATACCACAGCTCATCGTGTTTTAGGCGGTGAAAGTGGGATGGTGAACTAGCGTCAAGCAGAAAGTAAATCGACGTGTAGTAATAACGCTCCTTATCGACTGTAGCGGGCACAAACGTATCCGCACTGTGGTAAATCTGGCGGTACCAGCCCCCTTCCGGATGTGGCTGAAGGTGGAGATAGTTGATATAGTCGGCCTTGTTCATGTGGGTGATCCCTCCTCATTTTGATATGAACATTATACCACCCCACCGATAAAGTTGTTCGTAATTTCACCAAATGCGGTATTTAATTCTGCCGTAAAAAGCTATAAATATTCCAATCTTTCAACAGGAGCGGATTCTTTCGGAAATGGTTCGGCGTGATGCCGGTATACTGCTTAAACATGTTGGTGAAGTAGGCCTGGTCATTAAAGCCCAGCTGACCAGCAATCTGTGAAATTGGTAGGTTCGTCGATAAGAGCAGAGTCAGGGAATAGTTAATCTTAGCGAGGCTCCGAAACTGGGTAAAGGACACCCCCAGCCAGCGCTTAAAGAGCCCCGAAAAGTAGTGGGGTGACATATTAAGCTCCCCCGCTAGTTCTTTTACACTGATATTTTCCTGAACGTTATTTAACAGGATATGGTAGGCCCGCACAACGGCCGGTGGCGTGTTGGCACCCCACCGCCTTTCCATTTGCCGACTCAAGTCAAACAGTTCCTCTTCAATGCATTCGATCACGTCCTTAACCGACCTTTGCTTTTCCAGGCAACGGACATAGTAGTCATTGAGGCTGTAGGCCCGTTCAAAGTCCATCCCGTTCCGCAGCGCAATTCGAATATTGGTTGAAACGCAAATGATTCCAAAGTCAATCATGTTACGGAGGTCCCCCTTGTCGCTAAGGACCCCAATCCGGCCCGAGTTTAGTAATGAATTTAAGGCACTATGGATCTCGGCCCGATCGCCAATTAGGATCGCATAATTGGTCTGCCGTTCAAAGGCATAGTTCACGTGGGCCCCGTTAATACTCAGCTTAACGAAGGCACTCCGCTTTAGTTTAATTTCGGTAACTACTGGCTTTTGAAAGCGGCGGCGAAGTTTTTTCTCGCGGTAGTACGCCCCCAGCAGGTTCAAGCAAAACGAAATCGTCATGATAAAGTTCGCTTGTTTAAACCGCCTTACGCAAGAACCGCTGATTAAAAAGGGACGGTTAGCCGGGGCCCTTCCATCCCCGATACGATAATCAGTAATAATCACAGGACCAATCATATAATTAACATTTTGATAATGGATGTTAGCAACTACCAGATCCTTCTGTTTATTACGGTAAAAGGTAACTAACTTCCTGCTTGCATTTTGGAAAATAAAGCCCTGGGGACTAAAGGAGTTAGCCAACTGTTGATAATTTATTAACTTGATAATCCGGCGGCGATTCGCAATACAGCAGGGTAACCCCGCGACGGTTAAGTATTTAATAAAGATATTCATCTGGCTCCTCCTCGCTGACTTTTTCACAAATAATGGTTTATTAATACAAGATTCGCCGTACCATTTCACTGATAATATACTCGTAAGCGCTTGCAGGTTAATTATATCGCAATTATCGTCCATGAGAATATTAGGAGATGACATTTATGAAGATCTATGTCGATGCAAAAGCGCCATTCGATGGAAACGGGACCAAGGAACGCCCCTTTAAGTTAATTAATGAGGCCGCCAAAATTGCCGAACCAGGTGACGAAGTGCTCGTCTTTCCTGGTACCTACCGCGAAAACGTTAACCCCATCCATTCTGGTGAAAAGGACGCCCGGATTACCTACCGGAGTGTTGAGCCACTGGGTGCGGTTATCACCGGGGCCGAAAAGATTACGGACTGGCAACCGTACCAGGGCAACGTTTGGGTTGCCAGAGTTAACAACGCAATCTTTGGCTCCTACAACCCTTACACGACTTACGTTATCGGTGACTGGTACTTTGGTCCGGTCGACAAGCACACCGGGGCCGTTTACATGAACAACATCCACTTCTACGAAACAAACACCCTCGACGAATGTCTTAAGGGTGAAGTCTATGCTCGTTCTTGGGATCAGGCCAACTCCGTTTACAAGTGGTACACGGAACAGGATGACGACCGCAACGAGACCATCATCTACGCCAACTTCCAGGGTAAGGACCCGAACAAGGAAGACGTTGACATCAACGTGCGGCGGGAATGCTTCTGGCCACAAAAGACCGGCGTTAACTACATCACCCTCGCCGGCTTCAATGTCAACAAGGCCGCTACGACCTGGGCGCCACCGGCTGCCTTCCAAGATGGGATGGTCGGTCCCCACTGGGCAAAGGGCTGGATCATCGAGGACTGTGACATCAGTCTTAGTCGTTGTGCTGGGATTTCCCTAGGGAAGTACAAAGACCCCAACAATGATCACTACTTCACCTACAAGCACATCAAGACCCCTACCCAAATGGAACGGGAAGCCGTTTGCCGTGGTCAATACGACGGCTGGCTAAAGGAAAATATCGGTCACCACATCGTTCGTCGGTGCAACATTCACGACTGCGAACAAGACGGGATCGTTGGTCGGCAAGGCGGGGTCTTCAGCCTAATTGAAGACAACCATGTCCACCACATTAACAACATGCAGGAACTAGCCGGGGCCGAAATCGCCGGGATCAAGATGCACGCCGCCATTGATGTTATCTACCGGCGCAACCACTTTGACCACTGTACGATGGGCCTCTGGTGTGACTGGGAAGCCCAAGGTACCCGGATCACCCAAAACCTGTTTGACCATAACTACGCTCCTGACGGTACCGCCCACCGGCTTGACGGGGCCATGGAAAGCCAGGATATCTGGGTTGAAGTTGGGCACGGTCCAACCCTGATTGACAACAACCTGCTCCTTTCCAAGGACTCCCTAAAGATCCCAACCGATGGGCTGGCAGTCGTCAATAACTTGATTCTTGGCTCCTTCACCTTCGTCGGCACCGGGACCGACTATCCTGGCAAGGGCCACGAATATCAACGCTTTACGCCATACCATATTCCACACCGAACCGAAGTTGCTGGTTTTGCCATGATCCTGCACGGTGATGACCGTTTCTACAACAACATCTTTGTCCAAAAGTGGACCCCATCAGAGAATCCAGAGGATAACGAAGAAGTCGGGACGTTCGTCTTTGATGACTACCCAACATACGACGAGTGGTACGCCCCATTCAAGAAGCTCGAAGGCAAGCCGGCCAAGGAAAATGACATGGCTGACTTACAGCCATACCAACTGGGACACCTGCCAGTTTGGGCTGGCGGAAACGTTTACCTAAACGGTGCTAAGGCCTGGAAGAAGGAAGTTAACAACCTGATTAACGACCAGGATGATGCCAAGGTTGACCTGGTCGACAAGGATGGTAAGCCGGCACTGGAAACGAATGTTTACGACATCATTGGGAACTACAAGAACAACATCATTGACTCCAACATTCTCGGTGAGGCCTTCCAGCCAGAACAACGCTTTGAAACGCCAGAGGGTGACGATATCCAAATCAGTGAAGACTACTTCGGCAACCACCGGGGAATCTCAACTATTCCTGGACCATTCGCCTCTCCAGAAGACGTTGGCAAGGCACTGTGGAATGAAGATTTTTAAGCTAGTACGTTAATTGCGGTTGCGGGTTTCTGGTAGGAATCCGTAACAAGAAATTATTAATTATTTTTATCTTGAGTACTAGCATTCAAAGGACGTGAATAATATGAATGATTCCACTGAACGGAAGCCGTGGCAAACGCCTTCCAATGAGGAACAGCCTAAATTTCCGGTGCGGACCTGTATTGGGATTGTCTTAGGTTACTTTCTATGGGTTGGCCCCTACCTTGGATTAGTTGGGGTAACGGTTCCTAAACTGGTGCAGGACATTGACCCTGCCACTAAACAAAACGTTATTGCGACGATGTCAGCGGTCGCGATGATCGTAGCCACCATTTCCAATATTATTTGGGGTGGCCTGTCTGACCGGACCCGGTCACGCTGGGGACGGCGGACACCATGGATTATCGTCGGTTCAATTGGTTCCTTTGTCAGCATTATTGCTTGGAGCCACGCCAAGACGGCCTTCGGGATTGTGCTTGGGGACTCGGTCTACGTACTGTTCCAGAACATGATCGTGGCCCCACTGGTAGCCGTGATTGCCGACCGGACCTCCGAACAGTTCCGGGGGACCATGTCGGGGATGTATGCCCTGGGGACCGCGGCTGCTCAGGGATTAGGCCCTGTAATTGGTTCGCACTTCCTGTACAATAACTCGATGGGCTTTATGGTGATGGCGATTATGACCTTACTGTCTGGTCCAGTCGCTGCCATTATCCTGCACGAACAATCGACTAAAGACATGCCGGTCGAAAAGATCAATGGTTGGAAGGCCTTCTCCGCAAACTTTGTCTTCCCAACTCATAACGCCCGGAACTTCTACCTGGCCCTGTTTGGTAAGTTTATGATTATCATTTCGCAATTTGCCATTTCCGGCTACACCCTTTACATCTTTACGGACTACGTAAAGCTAAAGGGCGCCGCAGTTCAGAGTTATGTTTCAATGGTTTCAATTATCTTGATGATTACGGCGATTATTATGTCGCTGATCTCAGGACCATTGGCCGATAAGCTAAAGATCCGGAAGATGCCGGTAATCGTGGCGGGGCTGATCATTGCGTTAGGGGTATTTATCCCAACCTTTACTAACAGCGCTAGTGGGATGCTCGCCTACGCGGTTGTTGCCGGGATCGGTTTCGGGATGTATAACTCCGTTGACCAAGCCCTAAACATTGACGTTTTGCCAAACGAGAAGACGGCAGCGAAGGATCTAGGTTTGCTTAACATGGCCAACAGTGCGGGGCAAATCTTTGGCCCAATCGTAGCGGCCTCTGCCATTAACATGGGCGGCTATGGTTACATCTTCCCTGCCGCATGTGCCTTTGCGGTTATCGGTTCGATCCTGATTTGCTTTATTAAAGGTATTAAGTAGTTTCATCGCATTCCAATTTTAATAACATCTACAGGCTCAACAATTGATCTCCTTTTTTCGGATAATTTATGGGGAGATAATTGTTGGGCCTTTTATGGTGTCGTATCGAACATCCCCCGTCTCTACGCAAGCCAAGACGGATTTTGACTGGCTTCTGCCGGCCGTTTCTAATGATGACTAATTTTCATAACGTTTTGACGAAGAGTTACTTATATAAAGAATAATGGCCTTGCCATAGCAAAATATCACTTTGGCAAGGCCAAACTCAGAATTCAAGGTATTTAATATCCTCGCTAATCACATGGTCACCTAATCTACCGAACAGCCCTCATCCCTTTAAGACGGACTTTTCTCCTTCAAACAAGATGCTTCGCAAGGGCTCGGGAATACACAATGTTATAACCATACAGAACTCTTCTGGATTTGGAACTATACGCCATTATCCCCCTTACCCACAATTGGTACCCAAATTTCAGCGTAGCGCTGTCTAATACCATTGGAATGACAGCGTAAGAGTAATTTACCTACAATTTGATTGCCCAATCTATAATTGGTATTTTCTTGGTATTCAGCCAATTTTTGGTTTAGTTTTATCACCATCTCCCCTTCACTACCCAAGTTAATAATTTCGTGAATTGCCGGTTGTGGCATAAGCGTAAAGGTGCCCCGATTATACTTTTTTAGAATAAATCCCCACTGGTAGTCTGTTACCTTGTGGGATGGTGACAGTTGACAACGGAAGCAAACATTTTTAATTCTTTTATTCTCCTTTTAGTAAGGCGTAGCGAAAAGAATACCATTGGGTGAGTAATTTGTTAAATCGTCGATTATTAATTGGGGACAAGTAACAATCTCAAAGGGTTTATCAATCTTGTTTTGGACTTGTTGAATATCTTGAATAGTAGAATTGACCTGCTTAGTCAAAGCTTGTAAATGATCGATTTGTGCCTGAAGCTCAGACTTTTTCTGTTCCAACATATTCATATAATCATTTGAATCAGCCTCATTGAGCAGGGTATTAAGTTCTTGAATTTTAAAATTAAGGGGATGAAAAACAATTAGGTCGAAAATCTGATTGATATCTTCATACGTATAATAACGATATCCGTTGTCAGGATTTCGATGACTATGAATCAGGCCCTTATCTTCGAAGAATCGGATAGTTTGTTTGGGAATTGAAAAGTATTTTGAAATATCATTAACACTGTATTTTTTTAACATGGCAGATTGTAAAATTTAAGTTGAACATTTTAGTGGACAGAAAAACCCATAAA
>NZ_JBJEEL010000034.1:0-9689 GCF_051873035.1 Limosilactobacillus sp. | reverse complement strand
TTTTTTATTTACCACCAACTGGGTGGCTAACTTCATTCTATAATCTACCAATTAATCTTAATTAGGTCGTTTAATTTAAAAAATAAAATAGGCTGGGTCAAATTACCGCCATCAGATCCAGCTTGTAATGTTATGATAACAGTAAAAACAAAGAAGGCTTTCCTTTTGAAAAAATTCGCTAAACTATTGATTTCCCTGGCCGCTCTCCTTTTCTTTACCCTAGTGGCTACCCCTAGTTTCGCTGCTTGCCACCGTTATGTCCAGTCGACCACCCCCACCATCTTTTTCCATGGTTTCAACAGTGGTGCCCATGCCGAACGCTATATGGTCTCCGGAATTGAACAGGCCGGTGTCAGCAAGACTGCCATCACCGCCGATGTCGCCGCTGATGGCAGGGTTACGCTAGAGGGCCGCATCCCCCACGGTGCAGTTAACCCGCTGGTAATGGTTAATTTTGAAAATAGTCGTAACACTGACTACGCCATGCAGGGACAGTGGGTTAAAAACGTGGTTGTCAAGCTCCAGCAGACTTACCACATTAAGAAGATGAACATCGAGGCCCATTCCATGGGAAACATGGCCGTGATGTACTACCTACTTGCTAACGGGCAAAATAAGAAGCTACCCCAGTTACAAAAACAGGTTGCGTTAGCGGGAACCTTTGATGGTGCCATGGGCTGGAACGAGCCGGCCAACCTCACCGTTAATCACCAGACGGGTAAGCCATCCGCTGAGAACGACTCCTTTAAGAAGTTACTACCCCTCCGGTCAACCTACCCACGGCAGGTGCGCGTACTTAACATTTACGGTGACCTCGGTAATGGCAACGACAGTCAGGTCAGCAATAGTTCTTGCCAAACGTTGCGCTACCTAATTAACGGTCGTAGTAAGTCCTACCGGGAGGTAAAAATTACCGGTGCTAACGCCAAGCACGAACTGCTCCACCATAATCCGGCCGTTAATAAGCTCTTAATTAACTTCTTCTGGGCAAAATAAGGAACTAGTTACATGGAACTAACACTTTACGAACTCTACCAAAAAATGCACCGGTCAATGGGGCCCTCCGGTTGGTGGCCGGCCGACTCTAAAGAAGAGATCATTATCGGTGCCATCATGATTCAAAATACTAACTGGCGAAATGCCGACCGGGCTGTGGCCAACTTTCGCCACACTACCCATTTTGACCCCGGTCAGATTACCCGGTTAACAACCGACCAACTACAGGACCTGGTTCGCCCAGCCGGCTTCTTCCGCAATAAGAGTAAAGCGGTGCAGGCAGTCTTTGTCTGGCTCGCCCAGTACCAGTTTGACTACCGACAAATTAGGGAGCGGTACGGCACCCACTTACGAACGGAACTCCTTAAGCTACGTGGGATTGGTCAGGAAACGGCCGACGTCCTATTAACCTACATTTTTGAAGTACCAACCTTCATCAGCGATAAGTATGCCCGGACCCTCTTCACCTGCTTGCAAGTTCCGGGCCTAACTGATTACCAATCACTAGCCCGGCGCTGCCAACTGCCCACTACTTTTGACCTTGAAATGGCCCAGGATTTTCACGGCCTAATCGACGAGTTTGGCAAGCAGTACCTCCACCCCCAAAGCAGGTTTAACGACAGCTTTTTGGCGGGTGACCGTTTGCGACTCGACTAGCACTTGCCCTACCGGTGAAAATTGAGTAACCTTAACGTATTAACTTTTAAAAGGAGTATTTGCAATGACACATGAAAAACAATTAGCGGCGGTCAAACGCTACACG
Source organism: Limosilactobacillus sp. (assembly GCF_051873035.1). Classification (GTDB taxonomy): domain Bacteria; phylum Bacillota; class Bacilli; order Lactobacillales; family Lactobacillaceae; genus Limosilactobacillus. The sequence continues at coordinate 7,930 of NZ_JBJEEL010000034.1, read as the reverse complement.
ATCGATAAGCTCGGCGAGGATAGCACCGGCCACGGGATGGATCACATCAACCGGGTCGTCAAGATGGCCAAGAAAATTGCCCTCGGCGAAGGGGTTGATCCTTTCGTACCAGTTGCCGCGGCCTACCTCCACGATACCATCGATGAAAAACTGGTTGCCAATGTCGATGAAGCCAAGGAAGAGCTCTGGACCTACCTCGAGCAAAACGGCTTTGACGATGCCGATATCGTAACCATCATGGACGTTATTACAAACATCTCCTTTGCCCACACCCTCGATGACGAACCCATCCACCTTACCAAGGTTGGTGAGATTGTCCGGGACGCGGACTGGCTCGACGCGATCGGTGCCATCGGTATTATCCGGGCGATCTATTACGGTGGTGCCCACCATGAAAAGATCTACGACCCGCTGGTTAAGCCCCGGGAGAATATGACCCACGATGAATACCGTAATTTAGATGATGAAACAATCATCAACCACTTTTACGAAAAGATCTTAAAGCTGGCTGGGATGCTTCAAACACCGACTGCCCAACGAATTGCAGTTCACCGGCAACAATTTCTAAAAGACTTTTTAACCGAGTTCCATCACGAGTGGGATAATAAACTTTAATATAACAAAGGGGAGGACTAAGTAACGGTCACTGGCGCCGTTACCTAGTCCTCCTTCATTTTAGTTTAAAAGTGTAAATTTAACAGGGTCACAATGCAATAGGTCATCCCACTGGCAATCACTGGTCCAGCGGCGACCCCTTTGAATACGACCACTCCGATAATCGTTCCTAAAACCAGGGCCACGGTAACCTGGGGGACTGCCGCCAGCTGGTTAATCCCGTACTTGGACAGGATGGCCCCGGCAATTCCGGCCGCAATCGCGATCCAGCCCGCCGGGGTCCGAAAGGCTTTAAACAGGTCCGCAAAGGTAATTTGACCGGTCGCAATCGGTACCAGAATGGCAACGGAAATCACCGTCACACCCCAATTAATCCCCTTGCTTTGAATGACTGGCAACCACCTTGAAGCCACCGGTAAGAGTTTCAACACCATTACGACGGCACTAGCGATTACCAGTGACATGTTTTTACCGACAATTGCAATCACTAGCACCAGCGCCAAGAATAGCCAACTTTCCATTGCTTTCCTCCACAAAAAAAGCTGAGGGAAGCCCTCAACAATTTATTTCTTATCTTTTTTCTTACTTAAGTTAATTTCAACCGATCCCTGCGGCTTTTGGTCTGTCCCAGTGGTTTCCGGTGGCAATAGCTGCTGCGCTAGCCAACGGAAAAAGAAAGCTAAGGGCGCGATGAAAACCGCATCACAGAGGATGGTTAAGATTGTCGGTAGTAAGTTTAGCCGGACAAAGACCAGCCAGTTACCACCGGTTAGCCAACCAAAAAGGGCCGTGATGATAACAGTAATTAATAGTTCACTAATTCCGCTAACAATCCCGAGCCAGATCAACTGCTGGTGGGTTACTCGCTGACTACGCGGTAGCCGCCAACCAATCAACCAGCCGATAAAGATCGTCAACAGTAAAAAGTTGACCACTAAGAGCCAATCAGCTGCCTGTAAAAAGTGCAAGACGATTCCCGCAATCGCTGCCGTTAAAATACCCGGGCCGGTCCCCAGCGCAATGGTCATTGCCACGGAAACGATACCGGCTAAGGGGGCAATCAAAACTCCGGTTGGTGCTACCGTCCGGAAACTAATCAAGCCGACAAGGACCATCAAAACGATGGCTAGGACGATTAGTCCCGCTACTTTTCCCCAATAACGCTTCTTCATTATAATGGCTTCTTATCTGTGTCTTGCATCCAGGCCAACGCCAGTGCGCCCTGCCCTAAGTGCGTTCCGATAACTGGGCCAAAGTAACCTAGACTGAAATTAACGTCCGGATTTTCGTCCTGGAGCTTTTCCATCCACTTCCGTCCGGTTTCTTCACTATTAGCGTGAATCACAATTCCCCGGACTGGGTAGTCCAAGTTAGCGGTCCGTTCATTAAAGATCTGCTCACAGCGGGCCTTGGCCTTCTTCATCGACCGAACCTTTTCAAAGGCTTCGATCGAGTGGTTAGGGTTATCAAATGACAACAGGGGCTTAATCTTCAGAATAGATCCCACAAAGGCCGAGGCGTTGGAAAGGCGTCCACCACGAACCAGGTTTTTCAGGTCATCAACCACGAAAACATCGCCAATCGTGTCACTGAGCTTCCGGAGCTTAGCGATTACTTCGTCCGGGTCTTCGTGCTCTTGGACTAATTTAGCAGCCTCAAGAACCACGTAGTGCATCGGTTCCGAAGTAATGTTACAGTCAAACGGAATAATCTTAATTTGGTCAGCCATTTCATCGGCAATCTGGGCTACGTTATTTAAAAAGCCGGAAATGGACTTAGTTAAAAAGATACTAATTGCGGCGTCATAACCTTCATCAGCTAGTTGCTGGTATAACTCCATCATTTGGCCGACTGACGGCTGTGACGTACTAGGAAAGGTACTGGAAGTCTTCAATTTAGCATAGAAGTCAGCAGTTGAGATATCGACCCCTTCACGAAAATTCTGACCATCGACCGTGAATGGGATTGGTACCACTTTAATGTTATTGTTCGCCGCCTCTTCTGGAGTGATATTGGCGGTGCTGTCAGTTACAACAGCAATTTTCATCTTATCTTCCTCCATGTGATTTAATTTATGAATAATTGCAGAATATAAAATCCAATAATATAAGAAGCATACCACATGCGCGAACAGAAACCAACTATTCTTTCCACTGATAGTGGCTTCTTGCTTGTGTCTAATTTGCGAAAAACGTTATAATAGATAACGCATTTTATTTCGTACGATTCAAAAATAAAAGGAGGAATTTAAATGTCCTTTGATGGTTTCTTTACCCATGCCATGGTGCATGAATTAAATGCCACCCTTGCGACCGGTCGGGTGGCGCGGGTGAGCCAACCCTACCCTGCCGAACTGATTATGACCATTCGTGCCCAGCGGCATAACTATGATCTCTTGCTTTCCGCTAATCCGACTTATCCCCGGATTCAGATTACGGAGGTGCCATTTACCAATCCTGCCGTACCGACTAACTTTACCATGACCCTACGCAAGCACCTTGATGGTGCTATTTTGGAAAAGGTAGAACAAGTAGGTAACGACCGGATCGTCCGCTTAAGCTTCCGTACCCGCGATGAACTTGGGGACCGGCAACAGCTCGACCTAATTGTTGAAATCATGGCGCGGCACAGTAATATTTCCCTGGTTAATACCAAGACCGGTAAGATTATTGACACTATTAAGCACGTTGGCTCCGACCAAAACCGGGTTCGGCTCTTATTGCCAGGGGCAACCTTTGTAATGCCCCCGAAGCAGGATAAGGCTAACCCCTACCTGCCGAACCAGCTGTACAGTGACCTCGTTCGCCAGTACGATACCAGCAACGAATTAGCCCACCAGCTCCAGGCTAGTTACGAAGGCCTAGGCCGCGATACCGCTCGCGACCTAGCGAACCGACTCTTAGCTAGCGACCACCTACCGACGACCTATCAACAGTTTATCCAACACTTCGACCAGCCTGAGCCGGTGATCATTGACGGGCAAAAGAAGTCATTCATGGCCTTCCCACCGCTCAATAGTGATAAGGACCAGTTACAACACTTTACTACCCTGTCTGAACTATTGGATAACTACTACAGCCAAAAAGCCCAGCAGGACCGCTCCAAGGAGCTGGCTGGTCAGGTCCTAAAGGTTATTAAAAACGAGCTCAAGAAGGACCGGCGGAAGGTTAAGAAGCTCGAAAAGCAACTAGATGATGCTAGCAAGGCCGATAAGTACCGTATCCGGGGTGAAATCCTGACTACCTACCTCGGTAAGTTGAAGAATGGGATGAGTGAAATCACCCTGCCAAACTTTTACGATGATAACAAGCCCCTTAAGATCGCCCTTTCGCCGGAACTGTCTCCTTCCCGAAACGCGCAAAAGTACTTTACCAAATACGACAAGTTAAAGACCTCAGTTGCTTATGTCAACCAGCAGCTAAAACTGGCCAAGGATGAAATTGAGTATTTTGAAAATATTCAAAATCAAATTGACCTCGCCTCCCCGGCCGATATTCAAGAAATTCGACTGGAGTTACAACAGGAAGGTTACATTAAGAATAAGCAAAAGGGTAAGAAGCGGCGGAAGGTCCACCTCAGTAAGCCAGAGCAATTCCACACCAGTGATGGAACGCTCGTGCTGGTTGGGAAGAACAACCTACAAAATGACCGGCTCAGCTTCAAGACCGCTAATAAGAACGAAATCTGGCTTCACGTCAAAGATATCCCCGGTTCCCACGTGGTAATCCGGGATACCAACCCGAGTGACCAAACGATTTTAGAAGCAGCCCAACTGGCGGCCTACTTCTCTAAGGGGCGCAACTCCGACAACGTCCCGGTCGACTACCTGCCAGTTAAACGCCTCCACAAACCCAACGGTGCTAAGCCGGGCTTTGTTACCTTTACTGGTCAGAAGACCTTACGGGTAACGCCGCATAAACTTGCTAATTAAGCTTTGATCTCCCAGTTTTTATTGGGGGATTTTTTGTTTTAAATATTTATTTTTTAAATTTAGTTAAAGTAAATAATATCTCTTTTGAGATGGGGCCCGCCGCATTTAAAACGGAAAAGCCCCCGGAGTTAAAAAACTCCGGGAGCTTGCGCTAATAACAGTTAATTTTCGATTAGGTTAACGTCCTTCGGAAGCAACCTCATCGGTATTAATATACTCCTACCGGTCGTAGCCGTGAATTGTTCGCTGAAGCGCCGACAAACCACAACTATCTCCAAGACCATCTTCGTGAACCGCCGTGATGCCACCTTTCAGCTAGCGTGGCTCTCTGTGATCCATTAGAACACTACTCATCTTTTCAAAGCGTTTTTATCTCAAGCAACATTGCTACAATTTAACTGTTATTAGCAGTCCATATTACCTTACCATTATGAATAAACGTGCTTAACTGTCATTAAGACAACCGTTTCAATTACAAAACCTAAGAGTAATAATAAACCTTCCATAATACAAAAACGCTCTCCTTTAAAATAAGTAAATTCTTTCAAACGGTGTTCGCCAGGAGCTAGTAAACCGCTTCCATTCTATTATAGCATATTCCACCAATTTTGTTTGGCTAATCACAAATGGCCCCAAACGTCCGAAAATTCAAACGCTTGAAGCCATTTTAAAACTTACTTATTAAGTCGCTATTCGGTTAAGAAGTCCATCTGAGCCCCAATAATCTTGTTGGCCGCCGGAGTTGCGTCCGGAACATGCAGGGCCTTGAATGGGAAGCAAGCCCGGTAAACAGCATTGCCCCGCTTTTCTTCGTGTTTGAGGAAGGCGGTAATTTCATCGGCCCCTGCTTTCCCGGTCAAAATCTGGGTATAAATACCGGTCAGGTCTAGTCCGAGGGCCTTAGAAAGGAAGGCCAGTGTCGGCAGCGGCAGTGGACAGACTTCCCGCAGGAGATAGTCATCCCCCTGCCGTTCAAAAATAACCTGGAACAGGCCCGGTTGGTTTTGTTCCATGATGGCGCTCAACCCCTGTTCAGCGAGCTGCTGGCTAGCGGGGCCAAGATCAGCCGGATAGCGGAGCGTCGTCGGGGTAGCCGGTGACGTTGCAATCGGTCCCAGCGAATAAGCGTACTTACCATCATCTAGGTAGTTAAAGGCGACTAACTGCTTGTTGGCGCCCACTAGCGGGTCAACTCCCTCATCCGGAATCGTAATGATCTGGCAACTAATGTCCGCATGCGCCAGCGTTTTCCGCAGTTCGGTGTAGCTAGCGGGCACGAAGAGGAATTGGGGCTGTTCAATCCGTAGAATCTGGAGGATGTTTTCACCGGTAGCGGGCTCAATATAGCGTTTATCGGCTAGGGTGTAGCTGAGGTTAACAGAGCTCGGGTTGGCATTGACCACCACCGTGTGGAAGCCATCGCGGCGCAATTGGCGCATCATCATCGCAACGACGTAGTCACCCGCGTTGCTTAAGCCGAGCCGCAGTCCCCCGGTCCCGATTACCATAGCACTCGGCTGTGCCGTCTTAGTCGCTTCGTTTTCATCTTCCAGGGCCGAGTAGAAACTGCCCGTGTGCTGGGTAAACTCGCCGCCTGACGGTTCAATCTCCTTGTATTTCGCCATTAGCTCATGGTCTTCAGCCATCTGGTAGACCTGCGCAGGGGTGGTCTTCCACAGGCGCGCAATTAGCTGGTTGCTTAGGCCGTTATACTTGGCCTCCACTAGGACCGGCTCCTTTTGCGGGTGGTTAACCACGTCCTCAATTAAAAGGCGCATCCGGTTAATCTGGTCAAAGTAGAAGGGGTCGATCTTCGTTAACTCACTTAGTTCTTCGACTGAGTAGCCCCGGCGCATGGCCTCAATTAGGGTGAAGAGCCGGCCCGCTTCGGGGTGGACCAGCTTCATTACCAATTCATCGTCGGTCAGCTTTTCCTGGGCCCGGAGGTGGAAATCAGCTGGCTCCTGATAGCGGGACTCAATCGCCTTAAACATGGCCTCAATCGGACTACGCCCCACGCCAAAGACGGTCCCCACCGACTTCTTTTCCGTAATTAACTGCCGGTCGGCCTCCGGAATCGCGTTAAAGCCCCAGACTGGCACCCGGGCAGCAATGTGGTCCATCGTTGGTTCTACTAGCGCGGCGTGGTGGACAAACTGGTCCCCCAGTTCAATGTCGCGAAGACGCTGGCCCAGGTACAAGTGGGCGCAGACTTTGGCAATCGGGTACCCCGTCGACTGGGCCACAAAGGACGTCATCCGGTCAAAGTAGGGACTGTTTTTGATCACGTAGAAACGGTCATTGGCCGGGTTCAGCGCAAACTGTACGTGGTTAACCCCCACAATCCGTAACTTCCGGGTAATCGCAAAGGCGGTATCCCGCATGTCTTGAATCTGCCGGTCCAAGAGCGTCTGCGGCGGGTTAAAGGCGACCGAATCACCGGCGTGGATACCAATCGGGTCCATATCTTCAACCATCGACAGCATCATCATCGTGCCGGACCGGTCCCGCTGCACCATTACCTCGATTTCCTTATAGCCGGCTAAACTCTGTTGGACCAACACCTGCCCCGCTTGCGACTGCTTTAGGCAGCGTTGGACCGCCGTTGCTAGTTCATTTTGGTCGTGGACAATCCGCCGGGTACTACTACTCTTGGGAAGTACTGACCGGATAATAACCGGGTAAGCCAGCCGGTTGGCTTCCTGGAGTGCATCCTGGTAATTATCGACGGTCACGATTGACTTCATCGGTGCATTCATCGCGTGGAGGGTCCGGCTCAAGAGGACCGGGTTATTAATCTGGTGGATCGTCGCTTCCGGAACCCCGAGAATTTGGATATTTCGTTCCTGGATGACCCCCTTTTCTAAGAGCTTTTGGGTGAGCTCAAAGGCCCGCCGGTTACCGAGCGTCGGTAAAATGGCCTGGGGCTTATAGTAGTCAATTAGTTTTAAGAGGTTATCAACATCGAGCGGCCCAATGCAGGCATGGTCAATAACGTCGCGTGCTTCCAGGCTGACCGAAAAGGGGTTGTTATCCACCAGGATGGTTTGTACCCCCTGCTTTTTAAATTCGGTTGTTACCTGAAAGGTAGCGGCATCTAGTTCATCACCGTGCTGTACATCGTTTGCACCGGCACCAATAATTAGTACCGAGTGGATCTTATCTGCCATCAGCGTTGGGCCTCCCTTCTATTCATGATCTCAATAAATTCGTCAAAAAGTCCGTTAGTTTCATCAGGCCCTGGTGCCCCGTCTGGGAAGAACTGGACAGAAAAGGCTGGGAACTTCCGGTGGCGCAGCCCCTGAACGCTGTTATCCAGCATGTCAACGTAGGTCACGAAGAGCTTCGACCGATCGATCGTTGCGGGATCGATCGTAAAGCCGC
>NZ_JBJEEL010000033.1:0-10078 GCF_051873035.1 Limosilactobacillus sp. | reverse complement strand
ATTTGCAAGGAGGAAAACACAAGATGGCTAAGAATCGTGGTAAGAAGTACCAAGATGCGCTTAAAAAGGTTGACAGCAAGAAGGAATATGCTGTTAACGACGCAGTTCAATTAGTAAAAGATATTGACTTTGCTAACTTTGACTCAACGGTTGAAGTTGCATTTAACTTAAACGTAGACACTAAGCAAGCTGACCAACAATTACGTGGTGCCGTTGTTTTACCAAACGGTACGGGTAAGGACCAAACCGTAATTGTTTTTGCCGAAGGTGACAATGCCAAGGCCGCTGAAGATGCCGGTGCTGACTTTGTTGGTTCCGACGACTTGGTGGAAAAGATCCAAGACGGCTGGCTTGACTTTGACGTTGCTATTGCAACGCCAAACATGATGCCTAAGGTTGGTCGTTTGGGTCGGGTCCTTGGTCCTAAGGGCTTAATGCCAAACCCTAAGACTGGTACGGTTACGATGGACGTTGCCAAGGCCGTTTCTGACGCCAAGGCTGGTCAAGTTACCTACCGGACTGACCGTGATGGTAACGTTGCTGTACCATTCGGTAAGGTATCCTTCGACACTGACAAGCTGGTTGAAAACCTGAAGACGTTGGAAGACATCGTTGTTAAGGCTCGTCCTGCTTCAGTACGTGGTACTTACATCAAGCACGCATCAATCGCCTCAACTTTTGGCCCAAGTGTAACGCTTGATTTAACTTCATTTGAATAAAATGAATATGAGACTGGGAAAGACATTGTTTTTCCCAGTCTTTTTGTTTTACTCCGCATAGCGTAAATAGGCCGCAAGCGTTTGGGTTTCCCGAATACTTGCGGCCATTTGTGTGCTAGGTTGATTTTTGATCCATATAAAAGAGGTTGGAGTTACCTCATTTGTAATCGGAGAGCGGTTGGTCAAACTTACAAAACAGTTAATTCAACGCTACCCAGGCCATGGTCAAAGGAGACCTTCCAATGGCCCTGGACTAACTTAGGTGGTAAGACAAAGGTTCCTGACGATACCAGTTGCCCTTGGCGGAATTGTTTTCCTTGCTCGGCCAACTTCTTTACTAGCCACTGGAGTGAATTGAGCGGATTACCGAGGACGGTAGCTGAACTTCCTTGGTCGAGTTGCCGGTCACCGAGGAAGAGCTGGGCGTTAACCGTTGCTAGGTCGTCGACGCTGGAAAAGAGTTGGTCAGTTGCCTGCTCAGTACCATAAACGACGAGGCCACCGACCGCACAGTCTGACATAACATTGTATTTACCGAGGCTGGGGAACCAGTCTTCAAAACGCGAGTCGGGAACTTCAAGGGCCCCCGCAACGGTTGTCTTGTGTAGTAAGTCTTCAAGACTGTCGGTACTATTAAGGTCCTCCTTAGCCCGAAATGCTAACTCAACTTCGACGAGTGGTTCCATTAGGTTAGCTAATTTAGTGGTAGCAGGGGCCGGAAGAAAATGGCGGTCAACCTGCTGACCATAAAGTGGTGAATCAGAATCAAACATTTGCTGGGTTTGTTTACTGGTCAGTGAAACCTTATAGCCACCGACAGGAAGGCCCTTAAGTGCCATTACCTGGTCCTGGACTGCATAGGCCGTTTCATCATCAGTGACGACGCCGGCCCAATCCTTTTCTTTTAAGGGCTTTTTAGTACGGTCAGCTTCAAAAAGTGCGTGTGCGAAATCTGCTTGTTGTGGGGTTAACTTTGTCATAATCAATTTCCTCCTCGTTAATGATCAGGAGCTCATCTTATGCCAACTATTTACATCAATGAGCACCATGATTGGTTTGCTGCTGTTGAAATAAAATATTAATGTCGCTAATGTCGCTGTCTTTCACAATGCTCACCTCTTAAGGGTTATTTTAAAAACAAACAAAAAAGTCCTTTAGGCATTGTAATAATGCCTAAAGGACGAATAAATCGTGGTACCACCTTTTCTTCATGGGAAAACCCACCTCAGCCAGACAAATAATCTGCTGCCACTGTAATGGGTGGCGACCAGGTCAACTTACTAGCTTCAGTGACCAACTTACAGGTGATTTCGTTAGTGGTACCGCGGCTAACTTTCACCAACCGTTAGCTCTCTGCTGCCAGTAACCACTGCGTATTTCCTGCGCCGTGTTTTTGCTTGTAATTAAGTTTAGCTAAACTATACTCATCAATTTTTAATTTGTCAACTAAATTTTTAACGATTACCAGTCCCAAAAATTTTAAAAGCTGGTTCATTTGATGAAGAAATTATTTTTATAATGGCCGTAATCGTATTAAAATAAACTTAGTACTTAACAAGATTGACAAACTAGTGTATACTACTTGCCAACGGCGGTTAATTAAAAGTTAATTAGAACCGTGTGATATTTTTTAAGAGGAGTGACGACAATGACAAAGTTTAACTATTCTAAACGAGTTCCAGCAGACGGCACGGATGCGGTGGGCGCAATCCTAAAAGCGGCGGCGGATCCGAAAATTATTTCCTTTGCTGGTGGATTGCCAGCTCCTGAATTATTCCCCGTCAAGGAAATGAAGGCGGCCGTTGACCAAGTTTTTGAAAAACACGGTCAAGAAGCCATGCAATACGGTGCTGCCAAGGGGGTCACCGCACTTCGTGAATTGATCCTTCAACACGTTAAAGAAAAGGAAGGCGTTGACGGACAGTTGGCTAATGTCTTGGTAACGACTGGTTCTGAACAGGTCCTTGACCTGGTAGGGAAGGCCTTCATTGACCCTGGCGACACGGTTTTAGTTGAACAACCGACCTATTTGTGTGCCCTGGATGTCTTTAAGTCATACGGTGCTCAGTTTGCTGGTGTGGCCATGGATGAACAGGGGATGAAGATGGATGCCCTCGAAGAAGCACTAAAGGCCCATCCGGAGACCAAGTTGATCTACACCGTACCAAACTTCCAAAACCCGACGGGACGGACGATGGCAGTTGAGCGTCGTCAAAAACTGGCTGAGTTAGCTGCTAAGTATGATGTGTATGTCTTAGAGGATAATCCGTATGGTGAAATTCGCTTCGCCGGCCACCATGTTCCAGCAGTTAAGTCCTTTGACACCACCGGCCATGTTTTCTACATGAGTACCTTCTCCAAGACATTAGCACCAGGTTTTCGTTTAGGTTGGGTCGTTGCCGACGAAGACGTGGTTAATAAGCTAACCGTGCTTAAGCAGTCGGCCGACTTACATACTGATAATCTGGCCCAGTATGCGGTAGTGGAATTTTTGAATAACAACGACCTTGATGCCCATGTAAAGGAAATTAGTGACCTTTATGGTAAGCGGAAGCAACTGATGACGGACGGATTAAAGAAGTACTTCCCAGAAGGGGTTAAGTACACCGATCCTGAAGGAGGGATGTTCCTGTGGGTTGAAGTGCCCGGGGTAGATGATACCGTGGAGCTCTTCAAGGAATGTCTCCAACACAATGTTGCCTTTGTACCAGGCGATCCTTTCTATGCTGGTAAGCCACAACCAGGTGCTTTCCGGCTAAACTATTCTAATGCACAAGAAGACCAAATCAAGGTCGGCATGAAGCAATTGGGTGAAGCACTCCAAGAAGCCGTTAATAAATAATTAAATCTACTAAAACGGGACTGCGGCAGAGGGTACCTTTACCTTGTCAATCCCGTGATTACAAATAAGCGCCAAGCGTTCGGATTTTTCTCTGGATACTTGGCGCTATTTTGTTGCACTAGTCCGCTTACTTTAATTTCATTTTATCCAATGGTACGAGCCGTGTGTGGTGGCGGAATTTATAGTAGAGGTAGAAGAAAATGAAGAGTGGGACGCTCATGTACGTAATCAAGATGTTTGACCAGTCGAGTTTAAGGAAGGCGTCGACATTTTGGCCGGCAATCACAACAATACAGAGTACCAGTGCGAAGAGGGGACCAAATGGGAACAAACCAGCATGGTAGTCAAGTTCATCTAAGGTGTGTCCCTGGCGGAGAAAACCGCGCCGGAAACGATAGTGGGCGATGGCAATTCCTAGCCATTCCATAAAACCACCCAGGCTTGTAGCCGAGATTAAGTAGTTGTAGACGTTGGGACCGATAAACTGGAGGGCCCACAGTGCCAGACTTAAGATTGCCATGGCTAGAAAACTAATGATGGGAACCCCGCGGCGGTTAACCCGCCGAAATCCTTTCCATAAGAAGCCATCAACTGACTGGGAAAAGAGGATTCGTGAGATGGCATAGAGCCAGGAGTTGGCTGATGAAAGGACCGCAATTAGAATTACAAAGTTCATAATTCCCGCGGCGTAACGGAGCCCCGCATACTGAAAAATAAGGGTAAAGGGACTCGAGATAATATCTTGCACGTCAGAACTTAAGAGGTTCTTATTGGTGTAAGGAAGAACGCAGGCAATTACGAAAATTGTTAAAACGTAAAAGAGGAGGATCCGCCAAAAGGTGGCATGGATCGCTTGGGGGACGCTATGTTGGGGGTCAGCCGACTCCCCAGCGGCAATTCCAACCATTTCCGTTCCTTGAAAGGAGAAACCGGAAACAACAAAGGCACTGATAATACCAGGAATTCCATTGACAAACGGTGCCTGTCGATAAGTGAAGTTACGAAAGCCCAGTGCGTGGTGGCCGCCGATTAGGCCCAAAATAACGGCAATCCCGACGATGACAAAGATAACGACCGCCGCTACCTTTAATAGTGCCAGCCAAAATTCGGTTTCACCATAGGCCCGGACGGAGAAGTAGTTAATGGTAAAAATAATCATAAAGGCCAGCAAACTAAAGATCCAGGCTGGAACGTGGGGAAACCAAAAGTTCATGACGATGCCGACGGTTGATAGTTCAACGGCCACTGTAATGGCCCCACAAAACCAGTAGTTCCAACCCATTGCAAAGCCCAGTGCCGGGTCGACATAGCGGTTGGCATACTCAGCGAACGAGCCACTTCGCGGATTATAAGTGGCCATTTCTGCTAGACTAGTCATTAAAAAGAAGACCATTAGCCCCATAATGAAGTATGCAATTAGGCTACCACCGGGTCCGGCCGTGGTAATTGCGGAACCACTAGCGATGAAAAGACCGGTCCCGATCGTCCCGCCGAGGGCAATCATCGAAAGGTGACGTGATTGTAGTGTATGCCGAATATGGCCATTAGGATGTTGATTATTCAACTTTCTTATCCCTCCTAGTTATTAGTTAGTAAAATTGTAGTACCGATCGCTGTCTAGTAGAAATACTTATTTTTGATAAATAAATATAGATGAGATGCATGGCTATTAGTATTCACTAAACAAATAACTAAGCATGAGGAAAAGGTATTTCACAGTGGAAGGAGAACTGGCCTATTATTAAGTAGTAAAAGTGGGAGGAGAAAAGGTAATGACGATTTTAAAACAACTACGCTGGTTCTTTCGTCAGCAGTGGCGACAATACCTGGGTGGGGTAATTGCCCTGGTATTAGTGGCGGTGTGTAACGTTATTCCGGCCCGCATAATCGGTAACGTTGTCGATGCGATTAGTGCTCACCGGGTAAACCATCGCTGGTTGGTGCTACAGCTGGGGATTATGTTAGGGGCTGCCATTATTCAATATTTTCTCCGTTTTGCCTGGCAAAAGCTCTTGTACGGTAGTTCATATGTACTCGAGCGTCAACTACGGAGTCGGTTATTCCACCATTTCATGGCGATGGATCCGAGCTTCTACCAACGTTGGCGAATCGGTGACCTAATGGCCCACGCGACGAATGACGTCGAGGCGGTACGGGAGGTTGCCAGCTACGGTATTTTAACACTGGCCGATTCAATTATTACCGGTGGTTCAATGATTATTGCAATGGGCGTATTTGTTAGCTGGCGGTTAACGATTATTACCTTACTGCCGTTACCGTTACTAGTGATTTTAGCTAACCGCCTGGGGAACCGGGTGCACATAGCTTACGGCCGGGCCCAAAAAGCCTTTGGTCAGCTTAATAATAAGACCCAAGAAAGCATTACCGGTATCAAGGTTATTCAATCCTTAGGAGAAGAGGCGGCCGACCTGCATGACTTTCATCACTACATCCAGCAGGCCCTTCATACGAATCTCCGGGCTTACTTTTGGGATGCGTTATTTAATCCGGCCACGACGTTAATTATGGGACTTGCCTACCTGTTAGCAATCGGCTTTGGCGGCTGGTTTGTTGGCCAGGGGCAACTAACGGTGGGGCAGCTGGTAACGATGATTACCTACCTCGGTGAGTTGGTCTGGCCGTTATTTGCGATTGGGACGCTCTTTAATACCCTAGAACGGGGCCGGGCCAGCTATAATCGGATTAGTACACTCCTTGCTGAAAAGCCAACCTGGTGGCCAGCACGACTAACGGTGGCCCAATTAGGGGGAACCTTAAAGGTGGACATCGAGCGTTTTAGTTATCCAGACGGTACTGGGGAAACGCTGCATGATGTTCATTTTCAAGTACCCCAGGGGACCAAGGTCGGAATTGTCGGGCCGACCGGGGGCGGCAAGTCGACCCTGTTACGGCTCCTAGTTCGCGATTTCGACCATTATGATGGTCAGATTACGGTGGCAGGCCATGATATTCGGGACTTCCCCTTGGATAGTTACCGGCAGCAAATTGGCTATACCCCGCAAACGGACTTCCTTTTTTCCACCACGGTCGAGCAGAATTTGCGTGTTGGGGATGAAGAGGCTAGTCAGCAGCAAGTACGGACGACGGCGCAAGCGGTAGCAATGGATCAAGAAATTGCTGCGATGCCAAAGCAGTTCCAAACACTGGTGGGTCAAGAGGGGACTAACCTATCAGGCGGTCAAAGGCAGCGTCTGTCCCTGGGCCGGGCACTAATTGGCGACGAACCATTGCTGGTCCTAGATGATCCACTGTCGGCCGTCGATGCGGAGACCGCTGAGCAGATTGAAAAACGATTAGTAGCAGCTAGTGATCAAACGGTGGTGATGACCACTAGTCGGCTAACGACGGTCGAAAACTTTGACTGGTTAATTATCATGGAGGCTGGGACGGTTACCGGCCAGGGACGGCCTAGTCAATTATTAAAGCAGCCTGGTTGGTACCATGACACCCTACGGGAACAGCTTCGCCACCAACAGTTGGAGGATGATTTAAATGAATAAAAAAAGCCAGCTCACTTACCGCCAGCAGTTGATTATTTTACGGCGAATTTTTCACGCGGCCCGGCCGTTCAAATGGCAGTTTATTCTGGCAATTACGATGGCGATACTGTTAAGTATTGTTAACCTTCTTTTACCGCGCATGATTCAGTATTACATTGACCACTACTTACGCCATGGCCCGGTATTACTAAAATGGATTATCTTGTTTGCCGGAATTTATGGTGGGTTAACGGTAATCCGGGCGCTAGTTCAGTTTATTCAGGCCTACAGTTTTGCGGTAGGGGCTGAACGAACCCTTGAGAGAATGCGTGAGCGACTGATTCACCACGTTTACTTTCTGGGGATGCGTTTCTTTGATGAGACACCCGTTGGCGAAATTGTTTCGCGAGTAACCAATGATACCAAGACCTTGTATAACTTTTGGAACCTCATCTTAAACCTGGTAGTGGCGGTAACTGGGCTAGTAGCCGCCTTTGTAGCGATGCTAACGGTGAGTTCCCTACTGGCCTGGGTGACGCTCACCCTACTATTGGTAATCATTATGTTAGTGTACTGTTATCAATACCTCAGCGTTCCAGTCTACCAGCATGTCCGGGCCTCGTTGAGTAAGCTCAATACCCGGTTAAATGACGCCTTAAGCGGGGTGGAGATTATCCAGCAGTTTGGCCAACAGCAGCGGTTGAACCGGGACTTTGACCAGGAGAATAATCGGTACTTTAACTATCGTAACCAGTTGATTAACTTTGACTCTTTCTTACTTTACCCAGTTGTTAGCCTGGTGTTTATCTTAGCTGAGATAGCGACGCTGGGGTACTTTGGAGGACGAAGTGAAAATGCAATGGTAGCGGCCGGGGTGGTCTATGCATTCATCGCCTACCAACAGAATTTCTTTAACCCCTTAACGAGTGTGATGGAAAATCTAGCAACCTTTCAGGAGGGTATCGTTGCTGGTAACCGGATCTTTGCGTTATTAGACCGTCCCTCTAGCCAGCCACGGCAGCAGGAGGACCCCCTAACAATTACGAAGGGGAAGATTGAGTTTCGCCACGTCACCTTTGGCTATGATCCCGCCAAACCAGTCCTTAAAGATATTTCCTTTACCGTCCTTCCCGGGCAAACGGTGGCCCTGGTTGGCCATACGGGGAGCGGTAAGAGCTCGGTTATTAACCTGTTGATGCGTTTTTATGAGTTCCAGTCGGGACAGATCCTGATTGACGGTGTTGATATCCGTCGTTACCCTCTAAAGGAGTTACGGCACCGGCTAGGGTTAGTTGTTCAAGACCCGATTATATTTTACGGAACGATTGCCCATAATATCGGCATGTTTAATGACGAACAGGATCAAAAAAATATCCAAGCAGCAGCCCAGGCCGTCAACGCCGCTGACTTTATCGAACGACTACCACGCAAGTATGCCACCCTATTAAGTGAGGGTGGCGGCAACCTCTCCGCCGGTCAGCGTCAGCTAATTGCCTTTGCACGGGTAATGGCCCGGCACCCACTTGTCCTCATTTTGGATGAGGCCACCGCCCATATTGACTCTCATACCGAGAGGATGATTACGACTAGCCTTAACAAGATGAGTCGTCAGCAAACCACGATTGCAATTGCTCACCGGCTCTCGACTATTCAAGAAGCCGATCAAATTCTCGTCTTGCGGGCGGGAAAAATTGTGGAACGGGGACGGCACAGCCAACTAATGGCCCAAGGGGGTTACTATGCCAAGCTGGTCCACCTCCAGGAAAAAGAAAATAAGTAAAAACTCTTTACAGACAAGCAGTGACATGTTAAACTTTCATAGTTGATTAAATATGACTCTGCCTAAGACTCAGGTGGCTTTAGCCTTAATCGTGTGCCTGCCGAGGAAGAAATGTAAAATTCCTTCTCTATGTCTGCGGTCATAGGGATTTTTTATTAAATCCGATCAAAATACATTGCAGGAGGTGAAAATTCATGAGTGAAGCAGCTATTGCTAAGAAGGCGGAAATCGTTAAGGACACTCAAGCTCTGCTTAACGATGCTGAATCAGCTATCGTTGTTGACTACCGTGGTTTGACAGTTGCCGAAGTTACTGACTTGCGTAAGCAACTCCGTGATGCCGGTGTTAAGATGTCAGTTATCAAGAACAAGATTCTTGACCGGGCCGTTGAAGGTACTGACTACGAAGATCTGAAGAGCACCTTTGTTGGTCCTACTGCTGTGGCTTTCTCAAACGAAGACCCAATCGCACCAGCAAAGATCCTGAAGAAGTTCGCTGATGACCACGACGCTCTTGAAATTAAGGGTGGCTTCATCGAAAAGAGTGTTAAGACTCTCGATGAAATTAACGAATACGCTACGATGCCAAGTCGCGAAGACCTGCTGTCCATGCTTGCATCTGCATTGCAAGACCCAATGCGGAAGATTGCTTGTGCAGTCAAGGCCGTTGCCGACAAGGAAGACGAAGCCGCATAATTGCCGTATATCGGTTCAATATCAAATTAAAATTAATTACCTAAATATTGGAGGAAATAAACATGGCTTTTGATAAGGATGCTATCATTGCTTCATTAAAGGAAGCATCAATTTCTGACCTTAACGATCTTGTTAAGGCTATCGAAGACGAATTCGACGTTTCTGCTGCTGCTCCAGTTGCTGTTGCCGGTGCTGCCGGTGGCGACGCTGCTGCTAAGGACAGCTTCACTGTTGAATTGACTGAACCAGGTCAAGCTAAGGTTAAGGTTATTAAGGCCGTTAAGGACATCACTGGTGTCGGCCTGAAGGATGCTAAGGACCTTGTTGACGGTGCTCCTTCAGCTATCAAGGAAGACGTTAAGGAAGACGAAGCTAACGACATCAAGGAAAAGCTTGAAGCCGCTGGTGCTACTGTTACCCTTAAGTAGTCTTAGCACTAATTTAAATAAAAAGCTGCCTGCGGGCGGCTTTTTTATTTTTAAATTTGAAAGGCAGATTGCAAGAAATAACTTGAACGAATTTAATGACGTAAATTAAGCAGG
>NZ_JBJEEL010000032.1:0-10167 GCF_051873035.1 Limosilactobacillus sp. | reverse complement strand
TTGATGGGTTTTTCCGTCCACTTAATGTTCAACTTAAATTTTACAATCTGCCATATATTATGGCTGAATGCCTTCCGCACTTCTATTGTCGTGCTCCAGGCGCGGTGGCTAAGTGCCTAACAGAGAAAAGTAATCGCCGCTTACCGCGCCAATCACTTTTCCCATGTTAGTCATCCGCCCCCTTTAAGCGCCTTCCACACTTCTACTGTCGTGCTCCATCCCCGCGGGACTGAATGCCTAGCAAACAAAAAGGACCGCCGCATCCGCGCCAATCCTTTTTGCCATGCTAGTAATCGTCCCTCTACGGGGGATTCCGCACTTCTATTTAACGTGCTGCGCAGTCCCGGGCCTAGTGCATAACAAACACCCGAAGCTGCCGCCTTCGCGCCAACTCCGGGTGCCATGTTATGCATACGGCCCTAATCCGGCCTGCTCCGCACTTCTATTGTCGTGCTCCAGGCGCGGTGGCTAAGTGCCTAACAGAGAAAAGTAATCGCCGCTTACCGCGCCAATCACTTTTCCCATGTTAGTCATCCGCCCCCTTTAAGCGCCTTCCACACTTCTACTGTCGTGCTCCATCCCCGCGGGACTGAATGCCTAGCAAACAAAAAGGACCGCCGCATCCGCGCCAATCCTTTTTGCCATGCTAGTAATCGCCCCTCTACGGGGGATTTCGCACTTCTACTTATGGGTTTAACCGGTTGAGCATCCGTGGGAATGGGATGTTTTCCCGAATGTGGTCTTGGAGGGTAACCCAGGCTAAGAACCGTTCCAGTCCCATTCCAAAACCAGAGTGAGGAACGGAACCGTACTTGCGTAGGTCATCGTACCAGCCGTATTCCTTCTTGCTCAAGCCGTTTTCTTCCAGCTTATTAGTGATGTATTCGTAGTCGTATGAACGTTCGGAACCACCGATAATTTCACCGTAACCTTCCGGAGCCAGTAAGTCCGCACAGATAACTTCCCGGTCGTCTTCAGGGTTAGCTGGCATGTAGAAGGCCTTGATTTCCTTTGGGTAGTTCTTGATGAAGACCGGCTTCTTGAATTGGTCAGCCAGGTAGGTTTCTTCTGGTGAACCAAAGTCGTCGCCGTACTTAACGTCCATTCCGGCTTCTTGCAACATCTCAACGGCCTTCTTGTAGGTAATCCGTGGGTATGGCAGTTCCGTGAATGGCTTCAAGCTGTCGACACTCCGACCAACCATTTCCAGTTCGAGTGGGCAGTGGTCAATCAGGTCCTGAATCAAGTAGGCAACGTATTGTTCTTGAATCTCTTCACTCTCTTCTTCATGGCACCAAGCCATTTCTGGTTCGATCATCCAGAATTCCATCAGGTGCCGCCGGGTCTTAGACTTTTCGGCCCGGAAGGTTGGACCCATGGAGTAAACCCGGCCCAGCGCCATGGCCCCGGCTTCTTCGTATAATTGACCAGATTGTGACAGGTAAGCTGACTGGTCAAAGTAGTCCGTTTCAAATAATTCCGTCGTTCCTTCAGGAGCACTCCCAGTTAATTCAGGGGCGTCAAATTGGGTGAAGCCGTGCTTTTCAAAGAATTCCATCGTGGCCAGCTTAACCCGACTACGGATCCGCATTAATGCCCATGGCTTACGACTCCGTAACCATAAGTGCCGGTTGTCGAGCAGGAAGTCAATCCCGTGTTCCTTATTACCGATTGGGTAGTCTTCACTCTTGCCCACAATTTCAATATCACTGATGTGAATTTCGTACCCAAACTTGGAACGCTTATCTTCCGCAATTTCACCAGTAACGTAAAAACTAGTTTCTTGGTGCAAATCGTGCTTGGCCAGGTCAAAGGTTTCCGGCGTGACATCGTTCTTCCGGATAATTCCTTGGAAAAAGCCGGTCCCATCACGAAGTTGCAGGAAGGCAATCTTCCCACTAGACCGCTTGTCAGTTAACCAAACGCCAATTCGAACTGTTTCACCCACGTGCTTGGGGGATTCGCTGATCGTAATTGTCTCCATCAATACTCACTCCTAAATCAAAATTACAGAATTTGAATGTGTGCACTAGCGCACTTGTCTAACATCTCTTGTGGCCAAACACTGGCTTGAACTTCACCAACGTGGGCCTTGCCAAGCAGCAGCATGCAGAGCCGTGATTGACCAATCCCACCACCAATGGTGTATGGCAGTTCGCCCTTCAGTAACATTTGGTGGAAGGGCAGCTTTTCCCGGGCTTCTTCGCCGGCCTTTTCCAACTGGGACTTCATTGATTCTGGGCTAACCCGGATCCCCATGCTGGAAATTTCCAGCTTCTTTTGAAGGGGTTCGTACCAGAAAATAATGTCACCGTTGAGTTGCCAGTCGTCGTAGTCCGGTGCCCGGCCATCGTGAGGCTTGCCACTGCGCTTCAGCTTATCACCGATCTTCATTACGAAGACGGCACCAAGTTCCTTAGCAATTTTATCTTCCCGTTCCATTGGGGTCAAGTCTGGCCAGCGGTCTTCTAGTTCCTGCGTGGTAACGAAGTGAATTTCGTCAGGAAGTTGGTAAACAGCGTCTGGATAAAGGTACCAGAGTTCTTTTTCAATCTTCTTAATTACCTTGAAGATTTGACGAACGGTGGCCTTCAGGGTTGTTTCGGTCCGTTCTTCCTTGGCAATGATCTTTTCCCAGTCCCACTGGTCAACGTAAATGGAGTGGAAGTTGTCGAGCTCTTCGTCCTTGCGAATGGCGTTCATGTTGGTGTACAGGCCTTCGTGCATCCCGAAGCCGTACTTCTTTAAGGCCATCCGCTTCCACTTAGCTAGGGAGTGGACAATTTCAATAGTTTCGTCTGGCAGGCCCTGCATGGTAAAGGAAACCGGCTTTTCAACCCCGTTTAAGTTATCGTTTAGCCCGGTTCCCTTTTCAACAAACATCGGTGCCGACATCCGTTGCAGGTGTAATTCTTGGCCAAATTCGTCCTGGAAGTTTTCCCGGATAAAGCGGATAGCCGCTTCAGTTTCCCGGATTGACAGCTTTGGATCGTAATCTTTTGGAATAATTAAGTCCATATTTAGCACTCCTCGTAATTCTAATTTGAGGATAAAATAAAAAGCCTTTCATCCCCTGTAAAATCGAAGGGACGAAAGGCTTTATTCCGCGGTACCACCCAAGTTGCCTAGAAATCGGAATTTCTAGACCGCTTTTCGAACGCAAACACGTTCTACCGGTGTGGTAACGTACCGGGGACGGCTGAGCCTACTTTAATCAAACTGATTATTTGGGTCAGCGGCATTGCGAGAAAGTGTTTTTCAAACGTCCAGGGTCGGCCGGTCTCTCACTATCACCAGCTCACTTTACGAATGCGGCGCTTTACTCTTCTTTCTCATCGCTTTTGAAATCTTTAATGATATTCTAACCTGTTTTTCAGAAATTGCAAGACTTTTTTAGAAAATTATTTTTTCGCCGGCCAGGCCATGCGGACTTCATCACTAGTCTGGTGGGTAATGACAAAGCCATTTTGCTGGTAAAAATGAACGGCGCGGGTATTTTTCTGATAGGCGTCTAATTCTAGGTGGTGGTGGGTAGTCTTAACCTGGTTGAGGAGCTGGTAACCAATTTTGTGTCCCCGAAAGGACCGGGAAACAAAAAGACCGGCGATGTAGTCGCCAGTCAGTCCGATGAAGCCCACGACCTTTTCGTGATCATCAACGTAACAGTCCACATCGGCCTGTGAGATCGCGTCCCGGACGGCCGCAGATTGGCCTTCCCAATATGAGCGGGAAATAAAAGGATGGGCATCAAGGTTACCCGCCAACCAGATCTGCATAACAGTATCCAAATCGGTAGGGGTAAATTTTCTAATCATCATTAACGGTCCAAATTCAAATTAATTCGTGACAACTGCCGAAGGATTATCAAGACGAGGATGGCTTCCAGTGGCCAGGAGATAACCTCCTTAGGCAACCGGATTGCTAGCAGGGCGGTAAAAGCCCGGCCGGTGCTGGAGGAAGTCATACTCATTAGGTAGACCCACAGCGTCGTGAAGAAGACGTTGGTTATTAGGATCTGGACGAATTCGTAAATAAAAATTCGCTGCCAGGTGACCTTTTGGTTGTATAAGAACATCCCGGCGATTACTCCAGAAACAAAGGCGGAGAAGGTAAAACCGGGGAAGAACATACTACCCGTATTCAAAATGGTGTTGCTGATGAGGTCATTAACGACCATGGCAGCTCCACCAATCCAAGGCCCGAGGTAATAACCAATTAAGGCGGTAGCAATAAAGCCAAAGCTAAACTTAAGGACGGCCGGATCACCAACCGAAAGTTTGCCGAGGATTAGCTGCAAGGCAACGAGCAAGGCAGCTAACGTCATATGGCGGGTCGTAAAACGGGGACCCGCAAAAGATAGTACTGACATCTTAAGACACTCCCTAAAAGAATTATTTGTTAGGGAACCATCGACGGTTGTCCGTGGTGAATGCGGAAAACCAAAGCAGCCACGCGGCCTCCTTCCAGCGTTCACATTCCGTTTCGCTGGACAATAACTCTGGAGTTCCTACCCCAACAAGGGCACTATACGATAAATACGGATAATTAGCAATGAAGATGAAATGATTTTAATCTAAAACAGAACAATAGCTGTTGATGTACTGAATATTGTTCAATACTTTACAAGTAAGTTTAATTGAAAAAAGTTATAAAAAGTTATAAAATAGCCACAAAAGTTATAAAAAGTTATAAAATGAGGTGGTAAAAATGGAAAATCCATTTAACCCTAGTTTTGGAACAGTTCCGAGTATTTTGTTGGATCGTAACGAACTAAGTACACGGATAGTTAAAGAGCTAAATCGTCATAATTCACCATTTCAGACTTCCTTAATTTATGGTCAACGTGGTGCCGGTAAGACAACTCTGATGACTGATGTTGCCAATGAATTAACTAAGAGTAGTAATTGGCAGGTTGTTAACCTAGTATTAGATGATGATTTATTAGATTCATTATTAACACAATTACGAGAAAAGATGGTTAGCCTAAAGGTTTTTAAGGATCTTGATTTTAAAGTTGAATTTAAAGGCATCCAGGTAAGTACAAGTCTTGGTGGTCACAACCAAGGTGGTGAGTTTCAAACGATATTTCACCAACTATTACAAAAGTTCACTGAAAAAAGGATCCATATTCTAATTACGATTGATGAAGTAGTAGCGACACCATTATTGAGAAAATTGGTGAGTTGTTATCAAATAATGTTGCGTGATAACTTGAATGTCTCCTTGCTAGTGGCGGGATTACCAGAAAATGTATCTGAAATACAAAATGATGATGTTTTAACATTTTTGTTACGAGCTAACCGGATAACGCTGACACCACTTGGTATCGAAAGTATCAAGAATAGTTACGCCCATATTTTTAGGGAGGCGGGCTACCAAATCGATACTGCCACACTGCTCTATATGACTAAGCAAACTAAGGGTTTTGCTTATGCCTTCCAACTTCTTGGCTATTGGGTCTGGCAAATAGCGGAAGAACAGTCACGCCGACGAATTACCAAGGAAACAGTTGATAACATCTTAGACCGCTACACTAGTGACCTCTTTCGAAATGTGTATTATAAGGTCTACCATGGGATGTCAATGCGCGAGTGCGAGTTTGTTCAGGCAATGGTTAAAACAGGAAAAGCGAAGGTGAAGGCCCAAACGATTAGTCAACTAATGGGGAAAGCACCTAACTACATTTCGGTTTACCGCCGTAAATTGATTGATGACCAGATTATCATGCCGGCCGGGTACGGATTCGTCCAGTTTATGCTGCCGTACTTTGACCAATTTATTCAGGAGCAAATGCTGCTGGATGAATTTTAAATAACGCGTAAAAAACCGTCTAACCATCGATGGATTTTAATGGTTAGACGGTTTATATTATTTAAACTTTAATCCGCAATTGCGGCGTTAACCGCAGCAGCTTCCTTTTCCACCAGAGCAACCTTGCTGGCGATGATCCGAATATCCATCGTGATTTCCCGGGTCAGGCCAGGGGTGTTGATCTTTGGTTCAAAGAACTCCTTGAATTCGGCCAGGCGTTGTGGCGTGTGGAAAATGCCAGCCGAGACGGTGATGTAGGAAGCAAATTCCATGTCACCACCGACCGTGTCTTCCAGCCATTGCCAGTCATTCCGGAGCCAACTCCAGGCCGCTTCTTGCCCCGCATTATTAGCGAGCACACCCCGGTACCAGGCACGGAGGTCTTGCGGCTTAATGACCTGGGCATCCTTGTAGTGACCGATGATGAGCTTAATTAATTCAGGGTCAGTCGTTGTTGGGATCGCCATCCGTAAATCGGCCTTGTAACTTGGGTCGGTAGTTTCCTGGTAGGCCGTCAGTAACTGGTCAAACAGTTCTCGGCTACCGTAGTTTTGGACCTCGTTTTTCAAAACCAGTCCCCGGATATCAGCAGATAATGCGGCTAATTGGTCCTGGTTGTCAGTGAAGATCTGGTGGGCCGCCTTAATCGAGTCCACATTGTGGGCGTATAGGGAGGCATTCAGTACGTATGGCCGGACCAGTTGGTCATCGTTACTTTCACCCTGCTTTGGCAACCAGCCCAGCCGGGTGACCTGGTCCTTGCTCAACCGGTCGAAGAACTTCTTCAGCTGGTCTTCTTCAGCTGAACCAGGCTTGGCGAACATCTTCAGGCTGTTAGCAATGTGGTAGAGTTCAGCGTTAACGATGGCAGAATGGCTGTTGGCGAACCGGGTCAGCAACGGAATCAAACTAGCGTATGAAATCTGTTGACCCTCCGCCAGTAAGCGCAGGTCCTGGAGTAATTGCCGCTGGCTAATGTTATCCAGTTCATCGGCGTGGTCCATAATGTCCTTTAATAATTGGTCATCATACTTAACGATGAAGTGGGAATTGTTACCAACGTTGAGGCGGAATGGCTTGCCGTTTTCCTTCCGTAGCTGAGCGTAGTCACCAAGGATGACTTCCTTGTCAGCCATGATCTGTGGTGCCGCGTCGTAGTTAGCGTTCAACGGAATCTGCCACGTCCGGCCCTGGTCTTCACCGTCACCGATGAAGAACTGCTTTTGACTGAGGACTAACTGCCCCTGGTCGTTAACCGCTGCCGTTACGACGGGGTAACCCGGTTGTTCTAGCCAGGACTTCATAATCTCACCGATATTTAGTCCGGAAGCGTCACCGAGTGCCTGCCAGAGGTCACCCCCGGCGGCGTTATTGTACTTATGAGCAGCAAAGTAGTTCTTCAGACCCTTCCGCAGAGCATCATTACCGAGCAGGGCCCGAACCATGACTAGCATCCGGGAACCCTTGGCATAAACAATGGCCGGGTCAAAGATGGAGTCAATTTCAGCCGGGTTGTTAACTTCGACGTGAACTGGTTGCACACCGTCAGTGGCGTCCCGTTGCAGGGCCATCGGTGCTTCGGAAGTTTGGAACAGTTCCCAGATCTTCCATTCGGGGTGGATGGCGTCAACGGAAACGTATTCCATCATGTTGGCAAAACTTTCGTTGAGCCAGAGGTCGTCCCACCACTTCAT
The DNA here is from genome assembly GCF_051873035.1 of Limosilactobacillus sp. Taxonomy (GTDB): domain Bacteria; phylum Bacillota; class Bacilli; order Lactobacillales; family Lactobacillaceae; genus Limosilactobacillus. The sequence goes on along the minus strand of NZ_JBJEEL010000032.1, from coordinate 2,662 downwards.
CGTGACGAGGTCACCGAACCACTGGTGGGCCAACTCGTGGGTAATAACGGTGGCCACGAGTTGTTTCATATCTAGTGAGGTGTTGTCAGGGTCAAGCAGGAGGTAGGCTTCCCGGTAGGTTACCAGTCCCCAGTTTTCCATCGCCCCGGCCGAAAAGTCCGGCAGTGCTAGTTGCCAGGAGTGCGGCAGCGGGTAAGGGGTGTGGTAGAAATCTTCGTAGAATTCAATTGCCCGTTTAGCGATGTCCAAGGCAAAGTCGAGTTCCTTGGCCTGGTGGGCCTTAGTAGCGAAGACTCCGACCTTGACGCCGGACTTGGTCTCCGTTAACTTGCTTTGCAGTTCACCAAAGGCAAAGGCCACGAGGTAGGTGGACATTTTAACGGTTTCATCAAAGTAGTGGACACCGTTAGCCACGTGATTTTCTGGCATATTGGCAATGACCGTTTCACCAGGGTGTTCATCAAACTTAATGGCCAAGGAGAAAGTGGCCTTGGCAGCTGGCTCGTCGACGCTTGGGAAGGCTTGCCGGGCCGCGGTAGTTTCAAACTGGGTCCCGATAATTTGCTTTTGCTCACCGTTAACCTGGTAGTAGGACGGGTAAATACCCATCATGGTATCGGTTAAGGGGGCCGTGTAGTCGATACTTAATTTAACGTCACCAGCGGCCGGTAAGGTAATTTCCAGCGCTTCTTCATCATCCTTAACGGTGAACGGTACGGGCTTTTGGTCGACCGTAACGTCGTTGATGTGCAAGAATTTCTGGTTAACCTTGATGACGGGTTGGCTCGCGTGGCCGTCAATGGTCGTCGTGCCGGCGATCGTCTTATTAGCCCGGTTAATGTCAAGGTAGAGGTCGTAGTGGTCAGGTTGGAAAGCATCCAACAAACGTTTATTTTCTGTCATTAAAAATTCACTTCTTAACTCTTAGGATATCTTAATTATACGGCGGAACGGGGGCGGGGCAAAGTGATAGCTCCGGTAATTAATGGTGGGGGTGTAGAATAGTATGGTAAATGTTTTTTAGAAAGAGAGTGGTGAATGGATGTCGATTGGTCAAATTTTTAACCAAGTCATTGTTATTTTTTTACTAATGCTTCTGGGAGCACTGATTCAGAAACTCGGTTTTCTGCACCCGCAGTCAATTAACGACGTGACGAATATCGTCCTTTACTTTTTGTCGCCGTTAGTAATTATTAGAGCTTTTGAACAGCCCTTCTCCCCGGCCCGTTTTTACCAGCTATTACTTTTAATAGTAGCTGTTTTTTTGACTTATTTTGTCTCAATCTTGGTTGCTAAACTCTTTTTTCACCGGGTGAAAGATCAAAACATCCGGCGGATCGCAACCTACGGCAGTATTTATTCTAATAACGGTTTTATGGGAATTCCCCTGGCCCAGGGGCTTTTTGGTAGTGTCGGGGTCTTTTACGCAGTCGCCTCGATGATCGGCTTTAACGTAATGTCGTGGACGCAAGGGATTGGGATCTTCCAACAACCAACCCAGCGAAAATTTAGCAGCCAGTTTAAGAAAATTATTTTAAACCCTAATATTATTGCCATTATTATTGGCCTGGTGATGTTTACCACCTCCTACCGCTTACCTAAGGTCTTGGCCAGTTTTATTAACTATACTAGTCCGGCCTTTACACCACTGTCGATGATTGTGATTGGTAGTAACTTGGCCAACCTAAGCCTTAAAAATATCCGTTTACCACGGGCCTTGTGGGTTAGTTTACTGGTCCGGAATATTATCTTCCCCCTCCTTGGGGCCGTTATCTTATTGGTAATGGGGATCAGTGGGGTACCACTATTTACGACGATTATCCTCAATGCCTGCCCGGTTGCCGGGTTGGTCGTCCTCTTTACGATGCAGGCAGGTGGGGATGCTCGGCCAGCAACGGTTTTAATGAGCCTTTCCACCATCATGTGCCTGGTAACGATCCCGCTGGTTTACTGGCTTGCCAGTCTTTTTTAAGTAACTTACGAAAGTAGGTCAGGATCGATGGTCATTTGACCGTGATAGTACCGCCGGTCGTGGTTGTTAATCTTACGTAACACCTTAGCGGGGACCCCAACGGCAATTACGTTGGCTGGGAGGTCTCTTGTCACCACGGCACCGGCGCCGACGACGGTATTATCGCCAATCGTGACGCCGGGAACGACAATAACGCCGGCCCCGAGCCAGCAATTTTGGCCGATGTGAATAGGGAGGTTGTACTGGTAGCCCTTTTTCCGTAGCTCTGGCAAAATCGGGTGGTTGGCCGAAGCGAGGGTGACGTTAGGCCCGATCATGGTGTGGCTGCCAACGTAGATATAGGTGTCGTCAACCACGGTCAGGTTGAAATTAGCGTAAACATGATCACCGAACATAACGTGGCGCCCACCGAAATTAGCGTGGAAGGGCGGTTCGATGTAGCAACCGGTACCGACTTCACCGAGCATCTCCTTCAGTAGCTTTTGCCGTTTGTCCGCCTCGGTTGGCAGGGTTCGGTTATATTCATACATTGGTAACTGGGCCTGGACCTGTTTTTTCATGATCGCCGGGTCGTCCGGATTATAAATTTGTTGGTCGTGTAGTGACATAGGATTACCCCTTTCGGTTATTTATCTATATTTCCTAAATTTCAAGAATAAGTTAGCCACTGGACTCAAATAAATAATACTG
>NZ_JBJEEL010000031.1:0-10902 GCF_051873035.1 Limosilactobacillus sp. | reverse complement strand
TTAAACCAAAATAAGTACTGATGTTAAATCCATCAGTACTTAAAATTGTAGAACCATTATTTATAATGGTTAAGCTTGTCAATCGGCCGTCATTAACAGGCGCTGATAGTAGAGAAGGGAGGTGGGGTCAAGATTAAGAGCTTGTTCGAGCTCTTGATCACTGCTTTGCCGGTGTTGTTTTAGGTAGGTTAAGACGTAGCTTTGGTGGAGGTATTTCGGGGCAAGACTAAAGCCCACGTATTCTTCGTCTTGGTTTAAGAACTTATGCAAGGCAGCGTTGGTCAGTTGGGGATGGCTGGGGTGAAAACGTTGCTTCAAGAAGAGGTCGGAACAATTTTGTAATTGTTGGCGGGGGGCAATGTAGTCGTTAAAGGCCTGCCGAAATTGTTTTTCGGCCGGGGTAGCTAACCTTAATTGCTCCCAAACCCGGTAAAAACCGGGCTGCAAGAATTCGCCGACGGTATAGCCGTACTTACTTAATAAGAGGACGAGGCGGGTATAGTAATGAAGGTGGCCGTCAGCAAGTAATAGGTCTAACTTCTCAAGCCACTTAATTGAAACCCGCTGATTAGGGGTGACTGCCCGGCCGTGTAAGGTTAAAGTCGGGTAGGTCGTAATCAGTTGGTGGGTAAAGAGGTAGCGGAAGTAGCGGTTAAGTTGCGAAAGAATTTTGTTATAGGTCGTCATGGTAATATGCTTTTCCGTTTGTAAGTAGTCGAGGTAGGCCCGGATATCGGCCTCGGCCAAGTGCTGTAGGTCGGGTTGGGCAGCAAACTGGGGACGGTTGGCTAGCAGGTAGTTAAAGAGGTTGGTGAGGCTAGTATCATAGGTTTTGATGGTTAAGGGGGCTAGCCGTTGTTGTTTAAGGAAAAGCCGGAATTCACGCTGGTAAGGATAATTCATCAGTCGTTCTCCCTTCAAGAAATTATTCACTTTAACTATACCACAAAACAGAAACCAGCATAAAGAAATAAACTCGTTCACAGAAATACAAGGAATTTGCTATAATCGAGACGGACTATTTAGAAATATAAAAAGGAATTGATTCGATGATCATAAAGAAATTGCCAGCGCTGTTTGAACCAGCCCGACCGGTATTACAAAAAATTGAAAATGCCGGTTTTGAGGCCTACTTTGTCGGCGGCTGTGTTCGCGACACAATATTAGGTGATCAAATTCATGATATTGATATTGCAACCAGTGCGTATCCTAGCGAGATCAAGGCGATCTTTAACCGGACCGTTGATACCGGTATTGAGCACGGGACGGTGATGATTCTGGACCACGGCACTGGTTACGAGACGACGACTTTTCGGACCGAATCGGGCTACCAGGACTATCGTCGTCCGGACAAGGTAACCTTTGTCCGTTCGCTAGCTGAGGACCTCCAACGCCGTGATTTTACGATTAATGCTTTGGCCCTACGTGAGAATGGTGAAGTAGTGGACCTCTTTGACGGCCTTGGTGATTTAAAGCGGCGTCTTATTCGAGCAGTGGGCGACCCGCATGAACGCTTTAATGAAGATGCTCTCCGGATGATGCGGGCGGTTCGTTTTGCCAGTAAGTTGGACTTCGTCATTGATGGGCCAACACTGAAGGGGATTAAGGAGAATGCCCCCCTTCTTAGCAAGATTGCGGTTGAGCGGACCCGGGTAGAGTTAGAAAAACTCTTTTTGGGACAAAACCCGCCGGCCGGGTTAAAGGACTTTTTGGAAACCGGTCTGTACCAGTATTGCCCCGGCCTTGCTAATGCTAAGCCGGCCCTGAGCGCCTTATTGGTAACGGGGAATGGTTGGCACCTACAAAATACGGACCAGGTCTGGGGACTAATTGTGACCCAGCTGGGATTAACTGGGAACGCGCTTGACCGTTTTTTGAAGAAGTGGAAAACGTCTAATGATACCATTAAGCAGGTCAAGCGAATAGTGCCGGTGGTTAGCGCCCTGCACCAGCATCAACTTGATGCAGAGTTAATGTTTAAGGCGGGATGGTCGGCCTTACGTGATGCTAATCAGGTAGCCCGGATTTATGGCTGGCAGATGGCTGCCGCTGACCTTGAAAATGCCTATAAGGCGTTGCCAATTCAAAGTGGTCGTGAACTCGCCATTGATGGCCGGACACTTATTACGGTCGCAGGAATTAAGCCGGGACCTGCACTAGGTAAAATTATAAAGCAGTTAACGCAAGAAGTGGTGACGGGCCAGCTAGCTAACGACCGGTCCCAACTCTTGCAGCGGGCAAGTGATTTAAAACAAGAAGAGGGATAAGCAGATATGCAAACGATGAAGGCAGAAGGGCTAACTAGTACGTATGGTGAGAAAGTTCTCTTTGACCAGGTTGACTTCATTATTAATGAAAATGACCGGATTGGCCTAATTGGGGTTAACGGTAGTGGTAAGACGAGTCTTTTGAACGTCATTGCGGGGGAAGTTAACCCCGAACAGGGGCAAATTACAACCCCGAACGATTATAGTATCGGTTACTTAAAACAGCAGCCGGAACTAGATGCTGATAAGACGATTATGGAGGCCGTCTTTGCCGGTGAGCAACCAGTCTTTAAAACGATTCGGGCTTATGAGCGGGCACTGGCTGACTTTAGCGCCCATCCAGAAGACGCACAAGCAATCGACCGTTATACTAAGATGCAGGCAAAGATGGACCAAGAAGATGCCTGGGAGGCCGATAGCCGGATTAAGACCATCTTAACCCAGCTAAAGATTAAAGATACTAGTCAAAAGATCAGTGAGCTTTCTGGGGGACAGCAAAAACGGGTTGGCTTAGCTCAGGTGCTGATTCAACAACCGGACCTATTATTATTGGATGAACCCACTAACCACTTGGACCTTGACTCCGTGGTTTGGCTCCAGGACTTTTTAGCTAGTTATAAGGGAGCAGTAGTTGTTGTTACCCATGATCGTTACTTCTTGGACCAGGTTACGAACCATATTTGGGAACTCTCATTTGGTAAACTTTACCATTACGATGGTAATTACCAAGACTTTGTCCAGAAAAAAGCGGAGCGCGTTGAACTGGCGAAGGAAACTGAGCAGAAAAACCAGCAACTCTACAAGAAGGAATTAGCGTGGATGCGGACGGGGGCCAAGGCCCGGTCGACCAAGCAAAAGGGCCGGATCAATCGTTTCCATGAACTGGAAGGTAAAATCGGTCATTTGAAAACGGATGAAGATATTTCAATTAACCTCGGTTCGCAACGGCTTGGTAAAGATGTGCTTGAGTTTAAAAATGCCAACCTGAAACTGGGTGACCACCAAATTCTGCAGGACTTTAACTGGCTGGTTCAAGCGGGTGATCGGATTGGAATTACCGGTGAAAATGGTGCCGGTAAAACCAGCCTTTTAAATGTCATTGCCCAGCGGGTACCGCTTGATAGTGGGGTACTGAAGATTGGTGAAACTGTGAAGCTTGGTTATTACACCCAGCAAACCGAAGGAATTGATGATAGTAAGCGGATGATTAGCTTCTTAACTGAGGTTGCCGATAGTGTTACTGATAAGGACGGCAATAAGATCAGTGTTACCCAGCTGTTGGAGCGCTTCTTATTCCCACGCTTCATGCATGGGACGCTGATTCGGAAGCTATCTGGTGGTGAAAAGCGCCGCCTTTACCTGTTAAAAATCTTGATGCAACAGCCCAATGTCCTCTTACTAGATGAGCCGACTAACGATCTCGATATTGGGACATTGACGGTTCTTGAAGACTACTTGGATAACTTTGCCGGAACGGTGATTACCGTCTCCCACGACCGTTACTTCCTGGACAAGGTAGCGGATAACCTGCTAATCTTCCAAGGACAAGGCCAGATTGACCGTTATACGGGTTACTTTACGGACTACTTAAAAGAGCAGGATGCCGCTAAAACGGCAGCTCGGGAACAAGCAACGCCGGTTAAGAAAACTAAGCCGGCCACCCCGTCGAAGAAGCAACCAGCTAAAAAGACTAAGTTAACCTATGCTGAGCAGATCGAATGGAAGCAGATTAATGATGACCTTGATCAATTAAGCCAACAGCAGCAAGACCTAGAAGAACAGATGGCCGCGGCTGCTAATGACTATACCAAGCTGGCTACGTTGCAGAAAAAATTAAATGCGGTCCAACAAGAGGTCGATGAAAAGACGGCTCGCTGGGAATACCTTAGTAATTATGTTGAGTAAAAAGGAGTAATGACAGTGACAGAAAATCAAAATGAGCAACAATACCTGGACCTGGCCCGGTACGTGTTAGAAAACGGTCATGAGAAGTCCGACCGGACCGGTACTGGTACCCGGTCCGTGTTTGGCTACCAGATGCGCTTTGACCTGAGCAAGGGCTTCCCCATCTTAACCACCAAAAAGGTACCGTTTGGGTTGATTAAAAGCGAATTGCTGTGGTTTTTGCGTGGTGATACCAACATTCGTTTCCTCCTCCAGCACAAGAACCATATTTGGGATGAATGGGCATTTAAAAAATGGGTAGAAAGTGATGAGTACCACGGCCCCGACATGACGGACTTTGGTCATCGCTGGCTAAAGGATCCCAAATTTAAACAGCAATACTTGGCCGAGAAAAAGGCTTTTTGCCAGCGGATCTTAGATGACGATACTTTTGCCAAAAAGTATGGTGACCTGGGGCTGGTCTATGGTAGTCAGTGGCGGGCCTGGCGAACAAGTACGGGTCAAACCATTGACCAAATTGCCAACGTCATTCACCAGATTAAGACGACCCCTAATTCCCGGCGAATGATTGTCTCGGCTTGGAATCCCGAAGACGTGCCTTCAATGGCGTTACCACCATGCCATACGATGTTCCAGTTTTATGTTAATGATGGTAAGCTAAGTTGTCAGCTGTACCAGCGGAGTGCTGATATCTTTTTGGGAGTACCGTTTAACATTGCCAGCTATGCATTGTTGACCCATATGATTGCCCACCAGTGTGGACTCCGGGTGGGGGACTTTGTTCACACCCTGGGGGATGCGCACATTTATCTGAACCACTTAACCCAGGTTAAAGAACAACTTTCCCGGACCCCACATGCGGCGCCACGGTTAATTCTCCCGGACCAGCCTAAGCCCATTGACCAATACCAAATGGATGATATTAAGTTAGATGGTTACACTCATGAGCCGGCAATCAAGGCCCCCGTTGCGGTCTAAGGAGGGCGCTGATGACGGAAATTAATTTTGTGTGGGCTGAAGATCTGGACGGCTGGATTGGGAAAAATCAAGCTTTACCCTGGCATGTTAGCGCGGACCTCCGGCACTTTAAGGCAGTTACCCTTGGCAAACCAGTAGTAATGGGGCGGCGGACGTTTGAATCGATTGGTCGGCCGCTTCCCCAACGGACTAACGTGGTTTTGACCCACCGACCGTTGTTAAATGACCAAGTGCAGACCGTACCGACGGTTACTAAGTTAAAGGAGTGGTTAGCAACCTGTAAAGCCGACCAGGTAGCCGTAATTGGCGGGGCAAAGGTTTTTGCGGAGCTACTTCCCCTGGCGACGTGTTTAACCCGGACCGTTATTAATGGCCATTATGATGGGGATACCAAAATGCCACCGATCGATTACGACCGGTGGCAGCTGGTGGACCGTCAAGAAGTACTTGCAGACGGTCAAGTAAGTTGTTGGTTTGAAACGTGGCAATTAAACGAATAATAGAATTGAAAAGTACATGAAGGCGGTCCCGAGGAGGACAAAGAAGTGCCAAATCAAGTGGGTGTAGGCCGTCGGTTTGCTATAAAGGAGGGCACCCAGGGTAAAGGTAACACCACCGGCGAGTAAGAGCCCAAAGCCCACCGGTCCCAGGGCGTTCCACAACGGAACAAAGGCGACCACGCATAGCCAGCCCATCAGGACATAGATTAGGGTTGAAAGGTGGCTTTTATGCTTTAGCCAGATGCTCTTGTATACGACCCCGAGAACGGCCAGTCCCCAGATAACGCCGAACAGGGTCCAGCCTTCCCAGCCCTTAATTGCCACTAGGCAGTAGGGGGTGTAGGTACCAGCAATCAGAATGTAGATCATACAGTGATCAAAAATTTGAAAGAGGTGCCTAGCCCGGGTATAGATCAGGGCGTGAAATAAGGTTGATGAAAGGTAGAAGAGTACGAGGATGCTACCATAAATGGTAAAGGTGACCACGCGCATGGGACTACCGGTATGGGCCGCCCGGATGATTAAAAACACGAGTCCGGCAATTGCTAACCCGGCCCCGATTCCGTGTGTAATCGCGTTTCCAATTTCAATTAAGAGTGTTTTGTTGTCTTTTTCTACCACCTTAATTACTCCTTTCGAATTAGTCAGCAATGAATTCCGCTGGGCTTTTTGGTATACTATTACTATAAAAAAACGCATTTGCTATTTAAAAATAAGCGCTATTGATTATAATAGTTTTATAAACCATATATCTAGTCTTTGAAACTAGATAGAATTATACCACAATAACTGGCAAGGGGGAGTGGATTTTTCCATGTCTAAAGTAAAGATTGTTTGCGATTCTTCAGCGGGCTTAACCGATGAAGAGATCAAAAAATATAATATTACAATTGTACCACTAACCGTGATGATCGATGGGACCATCTATGTTGAACGGGAGACGATCACGAACGATCAATTCCCAGAATTGATGAAGAATGCTAAGTCGTTACCAAAGACTTCTCAACCACCGATCGGTAAGTTTGTCGATGCCTTTGATAAACTAGGCGCCGATGGTAGTGAAGTCCTCTGTGTAACGATGATGGAATCAATTAGTGGAACGGTGCACGCAGCTGAACAGGCAGCCACGATGACCAAGACCAAGGTCACGGTTTATGATTCACAAACAACTGATCAGGGAATGGCGTTCCAAATTGTTGCGGCGGCCCAGGTCTTGGAAAACGGTGGAAGCGTGGACGATGCCATCGACAAGATGAAAGAGGTTCTCGCCAAGTCGAAGTTATACTTGGCAATTGATAACCTGGATAACCTGGTAGCCGGGGGCCGGATTAGTAAGTTTGCGGGGGCCCTGTCAAACCTGCTAAATATCAAGGTCATGCTCCAGGTAGCGGGTGGCCAAATCCATATCATTATGAAGGGCCGGGGAACTAAGGCTATTCATAAGGAATGGGACCGGATCCTGCAGGAAATGAAAGATGGTCCTAAGCCTGTTAAAATTGGTATTTCCCATGTAGAGGGCGATAAAGAAGTGGAACGTTTGAAGTCACGGTTACTGGAAATGTACCCGGAAGCTAAGATTGTGGTTCGGGAGACGGTGCCGATTATTGCTACTCACACGGGGATGGGTGCAAATTGCTTATTATACTATACTGAATAGAACTCAAGAGGCTGGGAATTAGTTTTCTCCAGCCTCTGTTTGAATTTTATGGAGGAGGACCAAATCCGTGAAGAAAAAATGGTGGTTATTGGTATGCGCCCTAGTAATAATTATTGCGGGTGGGGGCTGGTATTTTAGTCATTCCGCCCGTACTACCCATCAACGACCCCGCCAGCCCCAGTATGTTCAAAAGAAGAATGTTAACTTGGTAGCGGTTGGTGACTCATTAACCTATGGACAGGGGGATGAGAAAAAAGACGGCGGCTACGTTGGTATTATTAAGCGTAAAATTGAGCATCATTACTGCCGAACGACGGTGGAGACGGAAAATTATGGTGTAAGTGGTGATCGTTCTGACCAAATTTTGGCCCGGCTTAACTCCCAAAAGCAGATGCGGGCGGACCTTCGGAAGGCGGACGTAATCACGATGACCGTTGGCGGTAATGACCTTTTGCAAGACCTGGAGAAAAACATAATGGATTCCCCCAAGCAGGTTAACCAAGATGTGGCAACGGCGCAACAAACGTATATTAAACGTTTAAACGCGCTGTTAACGGCGGTGCGTAAGCAAAATCCTTCAGCCCCGGTCTTTATTATGAGTATCTATAACCCGGTCTATACTTACTTCCCGGATGTTGATACGATTAACGATTCGATCGCTAAGTGGAATGACACGACCCGGACGATTATGAAGGGGTATCACCGGATGTATTTTGTTGATATTAACCACCTGATGTCATGGGGACAGTACCGCACGGCTGCACAACGGCAGGCGTTGGTGCAAAAAGAGGAACAGGCCAACCAGGGCAAGGTTACCCAAGGACGGGTTCTTAACATTATGAAGAATAAGGACCATAATTTAAACAAGTATATTTCAACCGAGGATAACTTCCATCCTAACCATCAGGGGTATGAACGGATGGCTAACCAGTTGTTTACTGTAATGAAAAAGCACGACAGTTGGGAATACGTGAAACGTTAATAAAGCAAAAAAGTGAGGGAAAACGATGAAAAAGCAGATCAATTGGTGGAAATGGGCCTTTATTGTCCTGGTGGTCGTACTTGTAGTCGGCATCGGGACGGTAGTTTGGCGGGCAAGTGCACCGGCGCCCACGCCAGCTGCTAGTCGGCCGGTTAATCCGGGGGATGCTTCAGTGACGGTGGAATTAAACCGTAAACAAGTCAACGCCCTATCGGCCAACTACCTAAATAAATTCTTGAAGGGCCAGCAGGTCAAGTACCACTTCCTGGTTGGTAAACAGTATGCCACGTTGACTGGTGACACCAAGTTCTTGGGGGCTAAAATTCGTTTTGCCATTAACTTTGTACCAAAGCGGCTTGACAATGGTAACGTCTTATTGTCAGCCAAGGGTCTGTCGGTCGGACGGCTCAATATCCCGATTAAGTTTGTAATGGGTTATATTGCTAAAAACTACAACATCCCCGACTGGGTTAAGATTAACCCCCGTAAGAAGACGGTATTGTTGGACCTTAACCAGTACAGCAAGCACCTTTCACTAAAGTACTCAGCCCAAGAAATTGATATGTCAACCGGCCGGTTTAAATTCCTAATCACCGTGCCGACGAATAATTAACGAAGGAGGATTCTTGATGAACCGCGATAGTTTTTACCGTTATTTAATGACGCAGCGCAACCCAAATAGTGCCGACGAGATCGAGCAGTTTGCTAACAATGCCTTTCTCGATACGGCCTTTCCCAAGCAGTCGACAGATTTTGATGAAATTTCCAACTATTTAGAAGAAAATGCGGACTACTTACCCTCAATGACGATCTTCGACGCGGCTTGGCAAAAGTATTTAGCAGCAATGAATTAAGGAGGAGAAGAGTATAATGGCGACAATTCAGTGGTTTCCTGGACACATGGCCAAGGCGCTCCGGCAAATCCGTGAGCAGATGCCCTTAGTGGATATTGTCTTTGAGCTAGTCGATGCCCGGGTACCGTACTCATCGCAAAACCCGGAGGTAACCCTGGCGGCCGGCGATAAGCCCCGGTTGCTAATTATGACTAAAACCGATTTAGCAGACCAGCCGCGGTTACAGGAGTGGCAACACTACTTTGCCGAGAAGGGGCAACCAGTGCTGGCCCTCGACTCACGGCAGCAAAACGTAGCTAAACTCGTAACCAGCAAGAGTAAAGAGATCCTTCATGATAAGATGGCTGAAGAGGCCGCTAAGGGGTTAAAGAAACGACCGATTCGGGCGATGTGTGTTGGGGTACCAAACGTTGGTAAATCAACTTTGCTTAACCACCTTGTTAAAAAGAATGTTGCCCAAACAGGGAATCGACCAGGGGTTACTACTGGCCAGCAGTGGTTACGGTCCTCGGCCGACTTGGAACTCCTTGATACGCCCGGGGTACTCTGGCATAAATTTGCCAGTCCGAAGCAGGGGGTAATGCTGGCACTATCAGGAGCAATTAAGGACAGTTTATACCCGAAGGATGACGTGGCCCTATTTGCTCTGGACTACCTTCGCCAGCACCAACCGCAGTTATTGCAGCAACGCTATCGTTTAACCGCGGCGGACCTGGATGAGACGGTCGGTAATCCGGACCTCCTGTTGACCATTACGCAGAAGATGGGCTTTCGTGATGACTATGACCGGGCCAGTGAACGGTTGATCTTTGACCTCCGGAAGGGGAAGTTAGGACCGATTACCATGGAAGTACCGGCGGACCTAAATGAGGATGGCATCAATGAGTAAGTTGACGGTAAGCCAGGTAAAAGACCTTTTAAAAACCATCGATAACCTCACCGATCCCCGTTTAGCATCCTTAGTTACGGATTCACGTAAGGGCGTCCAGGCGGCGTTAGCTCAGCATCAACGGTGGGTAAAGCGTCGCCAGGCAGCATTAGCGGCCTTTCACCAGCGGTTTAACTATGAACATTCACTGTGGCAGAGTGGTTGTCAATACGTGGCCGGGATGGATGAAGTTGGTCGGGGACCACTAGCTGGCCCTGTGGTCACCTGTGCAGTTATTTTGGATGATAGCTTTGACCTAGTCGGCGTAACGGATTCTAAGCAGTTGACCCGGCATGAGCGGGAACAGCTTTATTTAAAAATTGTTGATGAAGCCGTGGAGGTAAGCATTGCGGTTAATGACCGTGAAACCATTGACCGAATGAACATTTATGCTGCGACCCAGGATGCAATGATGCGGGCGGTAAAGAGTCTTTATCACCGGCCCGACCACTTAATCGTTGACGCGGTGCCCCTACCATTTGATTTTCCCCAAACTACTTTGATTAAGGGGGACCAGAAAAGTATCAGTGTAGCTGCTGCCAGTATCGTTGCTAAGGAGTATCGTGACCATTTGATGCGTGACTATGACCGGGTTTACCCGGGTTACGGTTTCGCTGAAAATATGGGTTATGGAACGAAAGAACACCTGGCTGGTTTAGCTAAGTATGGGGTCACGCCGATCCACCGACGGTCCTTTAACCCGGTTCCTAAATACTTATAGTGCAAGTGTAATTAAGTCTCGTATCTATTAACTAGGTAGGAGGCTTTTTTATGTTAACCTAAATTTCAAGAATAAGTTAGCCACTGGACTCAAATAAATAATACTGACCA
>NZ_JBJEEL010000030.1:0-2122 GCF_051873035.1 Limosilactobacillus sp. | reverse complement strand
GTAGAGCATCTCCCTCGTAAAGAGAAGGTCGGAGGTTCGACTCCTCTTGTCGGCATCATTATTACTTAAGAAGTATTAAAAGCCTGTATATCGACTGCTAACAATCGGTATACAGGCTTTTTCTTCACGGTAAAGCACATGTAGTGAACTTGAACAAAAGCAAGTGTAATAGTAATATAATCGGGATTCTTAGTAGCTATAAAGAGGAGTAATTCACAATGAAGAATACAGGAGCACAGCTTCAAGATTTCCTTGATAAGATGCTTAATTCAACGGCCTATCAACGGGGAAATGCAACTGAATATAGTCCTAATAACGTTACTTTTAATTCGGCCTCACCATTGGCAGGAAAAAGGATTGCCTTCCTTGGCTCATTGGTAACTTATGGCTTTGCGGCAAAGGGAAAGTCCTTTGTTGATTATCTACAGGCACGTGATGGTGTACAGGTAACCAAGTCGGCAATCTCTGGAACTACCTTAGCGGGATTAGAAACGGGTGGCTACCTTGACCGCCTCGAACATGATTTCTCGGCAAATAGTCATTATGACCTGTTTGTTTGTCAGCTATCGACTAACGATAATCGTCATGGTAAGGTGTTGGGAAATATTACCCCAAGTGACCAGTGGGATAATTTTGACTGTTCGACGACACTAGGCGCAATTGAGGAGATCTGCCACTACGTCCGTGCGCACTTTGATTGTCCCCTCACTTTCTACACCTGCTTGCAGGATGATCCTGCCGGCCAATATGCAAACTTGATTGCTCAGCTAAAGAAGCTACAAGCAAAGTGGGACTTTACGATTATTGACCTATTTCACAACCAGGGCCTGCTGGCCAGTACAGCAGCTCACCCTAATGCGATGTTTGATGATGTTCACCCCACTCAAGAAGGTTACCTGAAGATTTGGTTACCGGTTTTTGAACGAGAACTAACGGCAATTTTAGCAAGTTAGGGAATATATCCTTTCGAAAAATAACTGAATAGTTGTGGGGACGATAGGCAATAAAAAACGGTAAAGATAAGAATCCTTACCGAATATCATAGAAAGAGGGCGTGAACCACCGACTGTGGTGATTCACGCCCTTTGGCTTTAAGCTATAAGAGTACTAGTATCTGAAAATATCGAGCTTGAGCTTTTTGCTGACCAGCTCCAGGAGGGCTAATCCAGCCACACTGTTTCCTGCCGCATCAAGGGCTGGACTAAAGATACCAATACCGTAGTGGCTCGGAGCGGCCGAGACGAGTCCACCACCGACGCCACTCTTAGTTGGCACCCCAATCTTAACGGAATAGGTACCAGATTCGGTGTAGAGCCCTGTTGTCATCATAACCGACTTGGTATAGGTCGCCGCTTCACTAGAAATAATGCGTTCACCATTCCATGGAGCGACGCCATCGTTAGCCAGAACAGCACCGAGGTTAGCTAAACTCTGACATGTTACCATCATTGAACACTGCTTGAAGTAGGTTTCAAGACTGGTGTCCACGTCATTATTCAAGACACCCTTGGCCTTAAGATAATAGGCTAAGGAACGATTCATATCGCCAGTCCGGAGTTCTGACTGGTAGATCTCATTGTTGAGGGTAATCTCCGGGTCGTTGCAAATCTTACGGCTGAATTCGAAGATCTGCGCAAAGGGTGATTGGCCGTCCTGTTCTTCAATTAGGGAACTGATCAGGATCGCCCCACTGTTAATGAAGGCATTTAGCGGGTGAGTCTCCTTAGTAATCTCCATGTTGAGGACGGTATCGAACGGAAAGCCCGTTTGCCGGGTTCCCACCTCGGCTTCAACCGCAGTGAGTCCTAAGCGTTCAATCGCGTAGAGCAGAGTGATGACCTTAGAAACACTCTCAATGGCAAAGCGGACCTGGGATGCGCCGGCCTCGGCCTTCTTATCGTTGGTAACATCAAAAAGATAGATCCCGAGCTGGTAGGGGTCAACCTTAGCCAGGGCAGGGATGTAAGTTGCCACCTGCCCCTCGTCGATTTTGCCCCAACACTCTTGGATGGCATCATTAAGATTCACGATCATTCCTCCCGATTATGATTAGTAACCTTAATTATATGGCAGATTGTAAAATTTAAGTTGAACATTTAAGTGGACAGAAAAACTCATCAAG
>NZ_JBJEEL010000029.1:0-11328 GCF_051873035.1 Limosilactobacillus sp. | reverse complement strand
AGAGCTGCTTAAAAAGCTATTCAATTTTCTTATCAGTACTTCTTGACAAAGAGCCGTTTAATCCATGTGGTTCTTCAAAATCATCTTAATCTGTTCCGGGGAGTGGTAGCCAACGAGCTTATCGACGATTTGACCATCCTTCTTTACCAGGAGGGTGGGGATACTCATGATCCCGAGATTCTTTGCCGTTGTGGGGTTTTCGTCCACATCCATCTTGGTGATCTTGACGTCCTTCATCTCGTCATCAGCGGCAACCTTTTCCACGGCTGGTGACTGCATCCGGCAGGGACCACACCAGGTAGCCCAAAAGTCAGTCAGGGTTACCCCGGTACTGGTGTCCTTTTCAAAAGTTTGGTCGGTGGTTGAAATGACGTTCATTTTATCGACTCCTTTAATCTTCATTGATCTCTTTCATTACAGCTCTTACCTGGCTAATCTGCATCGGCATCGTGTGGCCGACGAAACACTGTACCTCTGTCGGCAGCGGGCAGAGCTTTTCATTGATCGTTTTCATCAGTTCTGCCTTATTGCCGCCCGGAAACTGCCAAATTCCCGGACCATCGTTATACAGGACGTCACCCACAAACGCGACGGCATTCTCCTTATCGTAGTACGTAATCGAATCAAAAGAATGGCCCGGGGTGTAGATGGCTGCAAAATTAATGTCGGCTTCCTTCAGGTTAAGCTGATCGCCGTCTTTCAGTAAGCGGGGATGCTGCTCAATTACGATCCGTCGGTGATTCCGTCTGGCCAGATTAAGGTCGTCATCCTGGAGGTACTCGGGACCCCGTTGATGAATGTAGTATGGAATCTTCAATGCCTTAGTGAGCTGGTCGACTGCCCCGGTATGGTCAAAGTGGCCGTGAGTTAATAGGATCGCATCAATCTGCCAACCGTGCTGCTTAATGATGCGGAGCAGGAGGTCGGCCTGTGCTCCTGGATCAATCAGGCAGCCGTGGTTATTCTTTTCGTTAATGTAGAAGTAGGCGTTGGTTTGAAAAACGTCCCGAACGGGTTGCACATATAACCGCATTTTTTCACCAGCCCTTAGTTAGTAGCCTGTTCTTTTTGCAACGCTTCCGTAATTACCTGCTTAAAGATTGCCTTGGGCTGCGCACCCATAATGCCCTTATTATCAATAACAAAGAAGGGAACGGCATTCACTCCCTGTCTTGTAATAAAGTCTTCGTCAGCGCGGACATTATCAAAAAAGGCATTGCCCTCGAGGACTTCCTTAACCTTTGCCAGGTCTAGCCCGGCTTCTTTAGCGACATTTAGTAGAACATCGTGGTCAGCCAGCTTCAGGTTCTTACCGAAATAGGCAGCAAACAGGAGGTCAGAAACTCGCTTGGTCAGCTTAGGGTCACCCAAAGAGTTGACGTACTGGGTTAGCCGGTGGGCGTCCATGCTGTTGGTGTTCAAGGTGGAGCTGTAGTTAAATTCCAACCCTTCGGCGCGGCCTAATTCCGCAATCTTGTCGATCCGGTCTGCAGCCTCCTTTTCAGTTAACCCGTATTTCTTCGCAAACCGGACTACCGTGGTCTCTTGAACATCCTGCGGCGCATCAGGGTAGAGTTCAAAACTGTGATAGTCAAACTCAACTTGATCTTCAACGCCCATTTCCTGTACTAGGTTATCAATTCGCGCTTCGGCGATGTAGCAGAATGGACAAGCGTAATCGGTCCATACGGAAATTTTTACCATAGTAATTCCTCCTTAACTTACAAAAAGTTAGCTTTATTGACGAACTTAGTATATAATCGCCGTATAGTAATGACAAGTATGGACCTTTTAGATACATAGTATCCAAATAGATAGTAAGGGGGATAACATGGATAAGAAAGATGCCCTAGCCAATTTCAAAAGGATTGACATGGAACCCTTTGACGAGGCGATGGAACTAATCAGCGGTAAGTGGAAAATGAATATTTTATTCTGTATCTCAGAAATTGGCACGATGCGCTATGGCGAAATCAGGAGTACCCTTGGTAACATTACCAACCGGGTACTCTCAAAGAAGCTAAAAGAATTGGAAGAAAATGGCTTGATTATCCGCAAGGAATACCCGCAAATTCCGCCCAAGGTTGAATACTCCTTGGCACCGAAGGGAAAGAGCCTCTTGCCAATTTTGCGGATGATTTGTGATTGGGGAAAGGAGGAAATCAAGTGAAGGAATATCAATTCGATACCCAGGCTTTAATTGAAGGTTGTCAGTGGTCCGCAACACAACTTCGTCAGCAGATTACGGAGCGTTTTGTCGGGAACTCGTTAATCGTCGGTGGTGACAGTGAACTAATGAAGTTTCATTTCCACACTGATCATCCGGGCAAGGTGATTGACTACTTAGCCACGCTGGGCGATATTTTCGATGTTGTGATTGAAAATATGGAGCGCCAGAGCCGTGGCGAAAAGGGATAAAGGAGAATCAAATTATGGCAGAAAAGAATAAGTTAGACGCAATCGAATTCATTACTTCTAGAAACATGGACGGAATGTGCGGCCCCGAAGGCTGTAGCATTGCTGACCATCAGAAAATGATGGAAGAACGTCAGAAGCAGAATAAGGAAAAACAAGATAGCCAAAAATAATAAAAGTGACGCCTATGGGGGAAATTCCTTTAGGCGTCACTTTTGTTAATCGATACTAGGGTTCTTAGTGGGGAGCTTACTTGTTCCCGAGTCATACAGGTAGGCAATCTTGATCGGGTCATCGGGCGTAGATAGTTTTTGCGCCATCTGTTCACCGAATCGGGATAGGTTAATAATTTCTTGGCGCAGCGCTTCGCCTTCTGGTGTTAAAGAGTACTCTACGTGTGGGATCACCTCATCAAAGCTTTTCTTTTCGACAATGTGGTCTGCGATCAACTGGTTTAACTGCTGGGTCAGGACTTTTTTAGAAACTTTGGTGGGTGTAACTGCATTAACGTGGCGTAGTAGTTGCCCATAGCGATTCTCGCCAGCTCCTAAAAAGCAAATAATTGAAGGCTTCCATTTACCGTTAATAATTTTCAAAATATAGTAAACGCCTAAGTTATACTTCTCCACTTTCTCACCTTCATTTATCTTGAGTAGGCACTTTTAAGTGCCTACTTTTTACTAAACTCATTCTTAATTATACTGGCATTGTGAAGACAAGTACAAGAAGTGAGGAGGACTTACCATGACAACTAAGAACCGTGTCACTAAAATTCTTGAGATTGAAAAGCCAATCGTCCAGGGACCAATGACCTGGCTAACCGATGCCCACCTCGTCGCGGCGGTTTCCAATGCCGGTGGTTTAGGAGTCCTGGGCCCCAACGCTGGCCAATCTGCCCCGACCACTTCGGTTGAAGAGGCAGTTGAAAAAATGAGGCTTGAAGTACGGAAGACCAAGCAATTAACGACGCACCCCTTTGGCCTGAGCCTTCTGCCCGGTGAAGCGGATAAGGATCCATTTACCGTTCCGATGATTCAAATGGCGGCCGAAGAAGGGGTAGCCGCCGTTACCTATGTCGGAAATGTGATTCGCCCAGAGTTGTTTGAAATGCTGCACCAGAATCACATCAAGATTATTTACCGGGCCCTCTGCCCAAACCTGAAGGTAGCTAAAGAGGCCGAGAAGAACGGGGCCGATTTGATCGCGGTAACCGGTTTCGACCATGGTGGCGATCTTCCGGGGAAGACAATCAGCAATTTTGATTTAATCCCGATGACCGTCGATGCAGTTGATGTGCCCGTGCTCGCTGACGGGGGAATTGCCGATGCCCGTGGTGTTAAGGCCGCCCTTGCCCTGGGCGCAGAAGGGGTTTATTCAGGAACCGTGTTTATTGCCAGCACCGAATGTCGGGCGGACGAAAAAGTTAAGCAGCTGGTCGTTGACAGCACTGCTGAAGACCTCTTGCTCTTTCGGACGGCCCCGGCACCGTTCTACCGTTCCCTGCCGACTAAATTAGCGGAGAAATTAGTAAAGATGGACCATGAGGGAGTGCCGAGTGCACAGATTGGTCAAGCAATGCGGGGTGGTATCAAGACGGCAATGCTAGATGGTGACTTTGATCATGGCTACATCACTTTAGGAAACGGCATTTCTAATATTCACGAGATTCGTCCGGTGAGTGCCATTATCGATGATTTGATGCAAGAAATTAACTAAGGAGAGTAAAAATGGATCGTTTAAAGAATAAGGTTGCACTAATTACTGGTGGTAGTATGGGAATCGGCTTCGCCAGCGCCAAGTTATTCGTAAAGGAAGGCGCTAAGGTGGTCATTACGGCCCGGAACTCAGAAAAAGGTGAGAAGGCTGCTAAAGAACTCGGCCCGAACGCCCGCTTTATCCAGCAGGATGTTTCTAAAGAAAGTGATTGGAAACGCGTTATTGATACGACACTAAAGACGTTTGGTAAGCTCAATGTGCTAGTTAATAATGCCGGTGTTGGTATCTTTGCCGACGCGGAAAATATCACTGATGACGTCTGGAATAAGACGATCGCGATTAACCTCACTGGTACCATGTACGGTATCCATTACGGGATTAACGCCATGAAAGACAACCACGAGAGTAATTCCATTATTAACGTTTCATCAATTGAAGGCCTGATCGGTGACCCGGACCTGTTTGCTTACAACGCTTCAAAAGGTGGTGTAAGGATGATGACTAAGTCGGCGGCGCTTGATACTGCTAGAAAGGGTTATGATATCCGTGTTAACTCAGTCCACCCAGGATATATTATGACGCCGCTGGTTGAAAATCAGATGGCAGATGATCCCAAGCTTAAGGAGAAACTACTCGGTCTACACCCGCTCGGTAGACTAGGGAAAGCAGAGGAAATTGCCAATATGCTGCTATTCCTTGCCAGTGATGAATCGAGCTTCTCAACCGGTAGCGAATTCGTAGCGGATGGTGGATACACTGCTCAGTAATCTAGTAAATTTAAGGACGCTTGCCAAAGTCCGTTTAACTAACGACAACGTGCAAGTGTCCTTTTTTATATCAAAAAGATGGCCCCGCTAAACGTTGCCCTGATTCAAAGGGGCCCTCAATGTTCCTAGCGGCTAAATAAGTGCCTACTTCACGAAAGTTACTTACGATTATATAGTAAGACCATCAACGAAAAAGGAAGTATGGAACATGACGAAACAATATCACTTTATGGAACCATATCAATTCGCTAATGGTGCCAAGCTACAAAACCACATTGTAATGGCCCCGGTAACGACCCAGTCGAGCTTCTTTGACGGGACCGTTTCAAACGATGAGGTTAATTTCTACCGGATGCGCTCCGGCGTTGGGATGATTATCGTTGAAGTTGCTAACGTCGATGCGACCGGGAAGGGCTTTGAGGGGGAACTTTCCGTTGCGGAAGACCGCTTTATCCCGGGCCTTAGCAAACTCGCCAACGCAATTCACTCCAAGGGTTCTAAGGCCGTCCTACAGATTTTTGACGCGGGTCGTAAAACAACTAAGGAAATCCTGCGGGGGAAGCAACCCCATAGTGCGAGTGCCGTGGCCCCACACCGTGATCCTGAGAATGTCCCGGTTGCCTTAACCGAACGAGAGATTACGGCGATTATCAAAGACTTTGGTGCGGCCACCCGTCGTGCTATTCAGGCCGGCTTTGATGGGGTTGAGATTCACGGTGCCAATACCTACCTGCTTCAGCAGTTCTTCTCCCCGCATAGTAACCGGCGGACCGACAAGTGGGGCGGGGATGTTTATCAACGGATGGCCTTTCCAAAGGCCGTGATTGCGGAAGTTAAGCGGGTAGCGGACCAGTACGCGCCGCAGGACTTTATTATTGGCTACCGTTTCTCACCGGAAGAACTATCGAAGCCCGGTATCAGAATCGCGGACACTTTAAAATTGGTGGATACCCTCAGTGACCAACCCATTGACTATCTCCACAGTTCAATGGGTAACTACCGGCGGACGTCCTTAATTGATAAGAATGACCAGGAAACACTTAATGGTAAGATCCTCAAAACGATTGCCGGGCGGAAGCCGTTGATTGAGGTGGGGAGCATTCAACCCCCCGCTGATGCGGAAAATGTCCTTAGCACGGGAGCAAGCCTCGTGGCGATGGGCCGGGAACTATTACGTGAACCGAACTGGGTTGAAAAAGTTGCTGCTGGGGATGAGAATAGTATTCGTTATCAATTATCACCGGTTGATATGGAACTAGTTGGGCTGCCAGGTGGATTACAGCGCGAACTACGAACTGGTTTCTTAGACGCGATGAACTTTACTGATCAGCAGACCACCAGTTTCTTAAATAAGTTTGGTCAAGTAGAAGGTTTCGGTGGTTAATAGGAAGGAGAAAGCAGCGTGAGAAAGATTTACCATGTTGCGGTGGAGGCAACGTTAGACGTAATTGGCGGTAAGTGGAAGCCAATTATTTTGTGCCATTTTGGTGACGGTACAATGCGGACGAGTGAACTTCGGCGGGCCATTCCAAACATCTCACAACGGGTATTAACCAAGCAATTACGTGAACTAGAAAGGGATAAGATCATTAAACGTAAGGTTTACGGTCAGGTCCCACCCAAAGTTGAATACTCATTAACGGCGGAGGGCCGGTCCCTTCGCCAAATCCTGGTGGCAATGTCTGATTGGGGAAATAAACGGGTGGCGCGTGAACAAAAGGAGGGCCAGGATGTTCAAATCCTGGATCCCGACCCGCACGGCTTTTTGAATATGTAGAAAAGGGGCCCAGAGTTCGATTTTACCGAACTCTGGGCCCCTTTTGTGTACCGTGCTGTGGACCTGTAATCGATATAACAGACCTAAGTCACAGCCTATTTAGTTAATATAATTACTTCATATTGTGGTTGTACCAATTTTTAGCAACGGTCTTGTAATTCTGACCGTCAACACTGACCTTCTTGTTCAGTTGAACTAGTTGCTTGGTGATTAATTTAGCGTCGACCTTATTCAGAGTCTTTTCCATCTTAGGGTAAGCTTTAACGGCCTTGTTATTGGCAACTGGCACCAAGTTATATGGTGACCACAGGTTCTTGTTATCCTTGACTAATGTGAACTTACTCGTTGCTAGCTGGCCGTCCGTCGTGGAAACTGGGGCCGCATCGGCCTTTCCTTGTGACATGATCTTGTAGAGCAAGCTGGTATCGTAGTCCTTGATGGACTTGAAGTGGAACTTGCCATAGGTCTTGTTCATCCCCGGCAGGGCGTCGGCCCGCTTTTCAAATTCACCCTGGGAAGCAAAACGGATCTTGGAGGAATTCTTTTGCAGGTCACTTAAGTTCTTAATGTGGTACTTCTTTGCTACGCTGGTACGGATCCCCACCCCTTGGCGGTCATCGCCGGGAGCGTAATTAAAAGTAGTTAGGTTATCCTTAGCAGCTTCCTTCTTTGCCATAGCAGCCATTTGCGCTTCGGTCTTGCCATGACCATTCTTATGATTGTAGGCCTCGACGATTGTCCCAGTGTAGTCTGGATAAACGTCAATCTGCCCGCTCTTAACGGCCTTGTAGACCACGGAATTAGCGATGTTTTGCTTTCGCGTAACCTTGTAACCAGCGTTTTCTAGTGCGAGGGCATAGATTTCGCTGACGGTTTTACTTTCTGGTAATGCCTTGGAACCGACAATGATTGGCTTGCTTGAAGCGGCGTGTGCGGCCGGAACGACGGTACCAAGCCCTATAATTGTAACCATTGCGATCACAACTGGCTTTATTATTTTCTTAAAATTCATCGGTGCTTCCTCCTTAAATAATAGCAATTTCAACTCGTGACGAATTATATACCAAGAAATAGCAAGCTGTCAACAGCAAGGTGGCACTTTCGCTATTTAAATTGACATTAGTAACTTGATTAATTACAATGGGGTGGTAAGAAAGTGGCCCCATGAGAGTCGCAAGGCGCTTATTGAGACTTATAAGGGGAAAATATTGCTAACTAGTGATAACATGGCGGGGAGTATTGAAACTTCACTGCCTAATGGGGAAGCTGCTTAAAACAGTTCGACCCTCAAGTTACCCGTGTACTACAGAATAAAGATAAGTAGTTACAAGTTCGGAATCGCTCATCTAAAAGGAAGGAAAGAAAAGTGTTTAACCAAATCATCCATTACTTTCAAAACAATAGTGGCCAGTACTGGGGCTACGTTGGTCAGCACATCGGTATCAGCGTATTAACCTTAGCGATTGCGATGGCTATTGCCCTACCGTTAGGCTACTTAGGATCGCGCAATCGAACGGTTGCGGGTTTTTGTACCGCCTTTGCCCAGGTCCTGCGGATTATCCCGAGTTTAGCTTTGCTATTTCTTTTGATTCCCTTTATCGGGACCGGGTTACTTCCGGCACTAATTGCCCTGATTATTTTGGCACTCCCGCCGTTGCTAATTAACACGATCCTGGGTTTCAACGAAGTGAGCCCACTTTACAAGGAGGTCGGCGAAGCGCTGGGAATGGACCAGCGGCAGTTGCGCCGGCAGATTGAGATCCCGCTGGCAATGCCCTACATCCTGAACGGAATTAAACTAGCGTTGATTGAAATTATCGCCTCCGCTACGTTGGCAACCTATATCGGTGCTGGTGGCCTGGGTACTCTAATCTTTACCGGGCTCGGCCTTTATAATATGGCCTATGTTCTTATCGGTGGGGTTAGCGTTGCTCTCTTATCACTACTCGCAATGCTTGGCTTTGATTACTTGATCAGAAAGGTACAACAACATGAGCAATCCAATTATTCAATTTAACCATGTCAGTAAGAAGTACAGTCAAAATACGGCCGTTGATGACCTATCATTTAGTATTGATAAAGGTGAGTTTGTCACCGTTCTGGGTTCGTCAGGCTGTGGTAAGACGACCACGCTTAAGATGATCAATGGCCTTATTCAGCCGACCAGTGGAACCATTACGATCGCTGGTAAGCGGCTTAGTGATTGGGACCTGGTCGACTTGCGCCGGCATATAGGCTACGTGGTTCAGCAGATCGGCCTTTTCCCCCACATGACCATTGCCGACAACATCGCCGTTGTTCCGAAAATGTTAGGGTGGGAGCAGGATAAGATTGACCAGCGGATTCAGGAACTACTGGAATTAGTTCAATTGAACCCGGCCCAGTTTGCTAATCGGTATCCGGGCCAACTCTCTGGTGGTCAGCAGCAACGGGTCGGGGTTGCCCGGGCACTAGCCGCCAACCCGCCCTACATTCTTTTTGATGAACCGTTTGGTGCATTGGATGCTCTTACCCGGATCCAGCTTCAAAAGGAACTGAAGCGGATCCACGCGGCCCTAGCGGATAAGACCTTCCTCTTTGTCACCCACGATATCAACGAGGCCCTCTTTCTCGGCCAACGGGTCATGGTGATGAACCAGGGACGACTAGAGCAGTTTGATGTCCCGGCCCAGATTGTTCACCAGCCGAAAACCCAGTTTGTCAAGGAATTATTGGGGACCGTCCGGCAGAATCACCAGTTATGGGAGGGGGACCAAGATGATTGAGTATTGGCAGATGAATTGGCAGACCATGCTGGAAGACGTTCAGCAGCATGCCGTTATGGTATTGGCCTCCCTAGCAATTGCGATCATCATCGCGATGGCGTTAATCCTGGTGCTGATGCGTAAGCGTAACTGGCTGGAAGGGCTGGTTTACGTCTTTTCCCTCCTTTATTCGATCCCGAGCTTTGCCTTCTTTGCCATCCTCTTACCGTTCTCGGGACTTGGCATGCGGAGCGCCATCATTGTGTTGACCATCTACAGTGAGTATGTCCTTCTCCGTTCCTTTATTACCGGTATCCGGGAGGTTGACCCAAGCTTAGTCGAGGTTGCCCGGGGGATGGGGATGACCCAATGGCAGGTTTTTGTTAAGGTTCAGCTACCCCTGGCCCTGCCCGCCATCTTTAGTGGGATCCAGGTGGCACTGGCTTCAACGATGGGGATCGCGACGATTGCGGCCACGATCAATGCCGGCGGGCTTGGACAGTTACTCTTTGAAGGCCTGCAGAGCCAACAGGCAGTTCCAATTCTATGGGGGACCATTTTAACGATGGCACTTACCCTAGTCTGTGCCGGCATCTTATGGATAGTGAAATGGAGTTTGGTTCATCGCTGGCAGCGTGTTTTAAGAAGTGCGAGGTAAGGACTAATGAAAGCAGTTGTAATATACAAGGCCGGTGGTCCGGAACAGTTAACTTATAAAGAGGTCCCAACACCGCAGGTTAAGCCGGGCTGGTCGCTGGTGAAGGTGAAGGGCTTTGGGGTCAACCATTCCGAGATCTTTACGCGGCAGGGGCTCTCACCGGATGTGAAATTTCCCCGAATCCTGGGAATTGAGTGTGTGGGCGTCATTGCCGACACCACCGACCCGCAAAAGTTACCGGTGGGCCAAAAGGTCGTTTCAATTATGGGTGAGATGGGCCGGGCCTTCGATGGGTCCTATGCCGAATACACCCTCCTGCCGAATGACCAGATTTACCCGGTAACCACGAACCTTGACTGGGCAACACTGGCGACGATTCCCGAAACGTATTACACGGCCGATGGTTCAATGTTGAATTTACGCCTGCAAGCTAGTGACCACGTATTGGTGCGGGGAGCTACCAGTGGTGTTGGTATCGCCTTTGTTAAACTGGCGAAGGCCTGCTACCCAGGTATTCAGGTTGCTGGGACGACGAGGAACCCGGCCAAAAAAGACCAGCTTCTTGACCAGGGTTTTGATGATGTCATTGCGGATCATGATGGCCAATTACAGACGGACCAAAAGTTTGATAAGGTACTGGAGCTGATCGGACCAGCCACGACAAAGGATAGCTTTAAGCACGTGGTTGAGGGCGGGATCGTTTGCAGTACGGGCCAGCTGGGGAACCAGTGGTACTTACCCGAATTTGACCCCATCATGGACCTGGCACCGAACGCCTACCTCACTAGCTTTTATTCGGGCAACGTTGACAATACGAAGTTAAATGACATGCTGAAGCTAATCGAGGAAAAGCGGGTAGCGGTTAAGCCAACGAAGATCTTTTCGTTAAATGAATTGCCCCAGGCGCATGCGTTTCTGGAGAGCAAGAAGAGCTTTGGCAAGGTGATTGTACTGAACTGAGTCAACAAAAAGCGCCAGCCGAGGCCAGCGCTAGCAAACGGTAATACTATTTCAGTGTCGAACGAATTAATTCAATTACCTTGTAGATTGAATTTTTAACGTACTTATTAGGTGCGATTAATATGATAAGGCCGGTGCGCAAATTGGAATCAGTTGGTTACTTATTCCAAGCCGGCGGGATATCTGAAAGGATGCCCTTTTTTAGTAAAAAGGCTAGTTTTCAATAGATTTGATAATTCTGGTAGATTATAGAATGAAGTTAGCCACCCAGTTGGTGGTAAATAAAAAACG
>NZ_JBJEEL010000028.1:0-11726 GCF_051873035.1 Limosilactobacillus sp. | reverse complement strand
CGTGCACTCGCTCTGCTCGCGCACTCAACTAGGTCTAAAGACATTAATAAAAGGCCTGTAGGATTCGGCAAAGCGAATGCTACAGGCCTTTTATTGTCCCCTATTTTGCGTTTTCCCGTGTTTTCGTGTCATTTAATCAATAATTAATCGCAACCTTTATCAAAATCAACAGGCCTCAAGGATTCGAAAAAGCAGAATCCTTGAGGCCTGTTAGTCAATATAAACAAGTATCTCTAGTATCTAATTTAGTAGCTTAAAGAAGGCCTTACGTACCTCTTCATCAACCCCCATGGCCGATAGTGAGCGAAGTGGAATGTTAGCCGAAATTGCAACCCACTGCTCATCCTTCATCATTGGTGCCAAGAGCTCGTATAGTCCGGAATCCTTCATTGCCTTTTGAACATGGGGATCCTGGTTAGCCCAAAGATCACCAACATAAGTATTACCGGTAACGGCACTGGTAGGGTTAACACCAATCGTTAGGTTAAAGTTAGTCGATAGACGAATATCACGAGATGAGGAACCAACCATGATCTCATATTCACCATTGTCGGCCGCCCACTGTTGCTTATCGACATTGTAGTAAGCAAAGGCTCGCCGAGGAAGTGTCAACGTAACCTCCTGGCTTTCTCCTGGTTTAAGCGCCACCTTAGTAAAATCACGGAGTTCTTTAACTGGCATCTCAACCCGACTAACGTGGTTGGCAACGTAAAGCTGGGCCACTTCTTTGCCGGCGACCTTACCAGTATTGGCTAACCGGAAACTAACTTTAACGGTATCCTTACCTTCCCGTACCGCCAGGTCACTGTATTCAAATGTGGTGTAGCTCAGGCCATGACCAAATGGGAAGCGCACCGGCATCTCGTGGAGATCATAGTAACGGTAGCCAACAAAAATTCCTTCATGGTAATCTTCCTCATCGTGGTCCTTACCAAAGGTGCCGTAAGTCGGGTTATCTTGCAAACGAAGTGGGAAACTTTCGGATAATTTACCGGATGGGTTGACCTTACCACTCAGAATATCCCAGGTGGCCTCACCAACCGCCTCACCGGCAAGGTAGGTTTCGACAATTGCTGATACTTGGTCCGCCCAAGGCATTTCCAGAACTGAACCATTTTCCAAAACAACCGTGACGTGTGAATTAACCGCCGCCACCTGAGCCAAAAGCTCATTTTGGTTTTGTGGTAAGGAAATTGTATCCTTATCTAGGCCTTCCGTCTCCATCTTTTCAGGGAAACCGGCAAAGAAAATAACCTGATCACTACTTTTAGCCAGTTGTAAGGCGTCAGCAGTTAATTTTTCATTTGGCCGTTCCTCTTCCAAGGAATACCCTTGAGCATATTTAGCACTAGCCGGTGCCGCTTCAAGTGGGGTAACTACATGGTGAGCATTAACGTGGGAACTGCCGCCCCCCTCAAACCGGGGCTTAGCAGCTAACTCCCCAATGATTGCTAATGACTGTCCACTAGCTAATGGTAGTTGGTTACCATCATTTTTCAAAAGGACAATGCTATCATCCGCCATTTGACGAGCAAATTCGTGCTGTTCTTCCTTATTATATGGAGCCGCTTCGGTAACCTTTTTCCCCCACTTTTCAACCATCTTTAATACCCGGAGGGCGGACCGGTTCAGCGTTGATTCTTGTAAACGCCCCTCCTTAACGGCCGTAACAATTTCATCAACTGATTCTTGACCCTTACCAGGCATTTCCAAATCCAGACCAGCCTTGAGCGCGGCAATATGGTCAGCAACGGCTCCCCAATCGGACATGACTAACCCTTCAAAGCCCCATTCATTCCGGAGAATATCGGTTAGTAGCCGTTGGTTTTGCGAATTAAGGGTCCCGTTTAAGCGGTTATATGAACACATTAACGTTGCTGAGTGCGCCTTTTTAACAATTCGTTCAAACTGGGCCAAATAAATTTCACGGAGGGCCCGCTCGTCAACGTTTGAGGACGAAGTAAAGCGTTGGTTTTCCCGATTATTAGTCGCAAAGTGCTTAACACTAACACCGACGCCCTGATCTTGAACACCCTTAACGTAGGCAACGCCCATCCGCCCGGCTAATAATGGATCTTCAGAGAAATATTCAAAGTTCCGCCCGGCCAATGGACTACGTTTAATGTTGACACCGGGGCCAAGCAAAACACCCAGGTGCTCAGCATTGGCGGCAATTCCCAGGTGGGTACCGAGCTTGTAGAGCATATCGTCATCAAAAGAACTAGCCGTTAGGGCCGAAGAGGGGAAGCAAACCGCATCAACCGAATTATTGATATCTGCCGGGGAAGCATCAATATCTTGCTTACGCAGTCCAGAAGGGCCATCAGACATCATCATCCGTTCCACATCGGGCACCCTAGCAGTAAACCAGAAATCCTTACCAGGCACCAATGCCGCCCGTTCTTCTAACGTTAGTCCTTCGACAAAATCGAGATTAATTTTCACCATAGTAGTCCATTCCTTTCTAAATCAATTAACTGTTTGCCTAAAACCGGGAAAGAGGCCCTATTCAAGGTCAGTACCGTTGCTTGCGATCACCTTCTGGTACCAGTAGAATGAATCCTTCGGTGTCCGCTTCAGGCTTCCGTGGCCCGCATCGTCTAAGTCGACGTACACAAAGCCATAACGCTTACTCATTTGCGAGGTAGAGAAGGAAACCAGGTCAATCGGTGCCCAAGTCAGGTAACCCATTAGGTCAACCCCATCTTCCACCGCTTCTTTCATTTGCTCAATGTGTGCCCGCAGGTAATCAATCCGGTACGTGTCATGAATCTTACCATCAGCACTAAACTTATCATAAGTTCCCAGACCATTTTCTACAACAAATAAAGGTACCCGGTAACGGTCCCACAAAGTATTTAAAGCAACGCGCAGGCCTTGGGGATCAATCTGCCAGCCCCAAGGAGTCTGCTTCAAATACTTATTTCTCACCGCATATTGATTACCGGTCGCTTCTGCCGTGACATCATGACTAGATTTAGCGGCCGTAGCGCTTGACATATAATAGCTAATGCTCAAGTAATCAACCGGATATTTCTTCAACAGCTTCTGGTCACCGGCCAGCATTTTAATCACAATGTGGTGTTCAGCAAAGTATCGGTTCATATATTCCGGATATTCGCCCCGGACCTGAACATCCGTAAAGAACAGGTTCAAACGGTCCACCTTTTGCGCCATAATAACGTCTGCTGGATTACACGTCGCCGGGTAGGTCTGCATCCGGGCCAGCATGCACCCCATTTTAGCCCCCGGAATAATGGCATGAAGTTGTTTGGTGGCCAAGGCACTAGCTACAAATTGGTGGTGTAGCGCCTGGTAACGTAACTGTAGTTTTTCATCAGTCGTGGCTAGACCGTCCTCTAAGGCCCCCGTAGCGTGAAAGCCGGTCGTTCCCGTGTTGATTTCATTAAAGGTCATCCAGTACTTTACCTTATTTCGATACCGCTTAAAGACGGTTTCCGTATACCGGGTAAAGTCTGCAATTGCTTTCCGACTCGCCCAGCCATTGTACTTCAAGGTTAAGCCGATTGGCATTTCATAGTGCGAAAGGGTGACCACCGGTTCAATCCCGTACTTATGCATTTCGTCAAAGACCCGGTCATAAAACGCCAACCCCTTTTCATTAGGCGTCAACTCATCACCATTGGGAAAGATCCGTGACCAAGCAATTGAGATCCGAAAGGCCTTAAAGCCCATTTCCGCCAGTAACTTAATATCTTCCGGATAACGGTGGTAGAAGTCATTACCATGCCGTTTAGGATAGTCGCTTTCCGAGTCACTATTGATGGCCTCTTCAATACTTTCCCGCGTCGCCTCATCTAAGGTTGAGTGTGTCTCCCCCTCTTTGGCGCCGCGGATGCACTCAGCACCGGAAAGTTTCTTACCATCAATATTCCAGGCACCTTCGATTTGACTGGCGGCAGTTGCTCCGCCCCATAAGAAACCATTTTTAAAACTGCGTGGGTAATCTGTTGCGTACATTGTTACTGCTCCTCCTCTAATTTCTCACCATTTGTTTGAATAACGTTTTGATACCAATAAAACGAGTCCTTACGAATCCGGCGGTATGATCCCTGCCCCTTATCATCAAGGTCAACGTACACCAACCCATAGCGCTTCGTCATCTCAGAAGTTGAAAAAGAGACTAGGTCAATCGGCGACCACATCAAGTAGCCCAGCAAGTCAACACCGTCTTTAATGGCCTCTTTCGCCTGTACCAGGTGATCTCGTAGGTAGGCAATTCGATAATCATCGTGGACTTGCCCATTGGTCGTCAGTTGGTCAACCGCCCCGAGGCCGTTTTCCACAATAAATAGGGGAACCCGGTACCGGTCCCAAAACTCATTCAAGGTAACCCGCAATCCCCGCGGGTCGATTAGCCAGCCCCAAGGTGTGCCGGTTAAATAGGGGTTATTGAAGCCGCGCGCCATATTGACAGTAATTTTCTGATCACTCGCCAGCGGCCGACTATTAGAAACCCGCGATGTATAGTAACTAAAACTCAGGTAGTCAGCATGATACTTTTTTAATAACTCCTGGTCACCCGCGGCCATCTTAATGTGGATGTGGTGATCAGCAAAGTAGCGGTTCATATATTCCGGATATTCACCCCGGACCTGGACATCGGGGTAAAAAAGGTTTAACTGATCCTCCTTTTGTGCTAAAAGGACGTCTGCCGGATTGGGACTCGCCGGATAGGTTTGGTCGCGGCCAACCATACAGCCCATTTTGGCCTGCGGGTTTAACTCCCGTAACTGCTTAGTAGCAATTGCCCCCGCCACAAACTGGTGGTGAAGGGCCTGGTAACGTAATTGAAGCTGCTCTGCCGGGGTTAGATCTTTATCGATTGCCCCGGTTGCGTGAAAGCCGGTCGTTCCCGTATTAATCTCGTTAAAGGTCAGCCAGTACTTCACCTGATCGGCGTAACGACTTAAGACGGTTTGAGTATAACGTTTGGCCGCCGCCACGATCCGTCGGTCAGCCCACCCGTTATACTTAACGGTCAAGGCTGCCGGCGTATCATAGTGAAATAAGGTTACCACCGGCTCAATCCCGTAATGGCGCAGTTCGGCCAAAACCCGGTCATAAAATCGCAGGCCTTGTTCGTTGGGCACCTGGTCATCACCGTGGGGGAAAATTCGTGACCAGGCAATTGATAGGCGGTAAGCCTTAAAGCCCATTTCAGCCATTAACTTAATATCCGTGCGGTAGTGATGGTAAAAATCATTCCCGTGACGCTTGGGATACCGGTTGGTCGCCTGGTCGGCCATCGCTGCCTTTAATTCCTTTAACGTCACGTTATCTTGGGTGGCATTATGCTGACCACCACCGACGATGCATTCCGCACCTGATAAACCTTTCCCCTCAATATTCCAGGCCCCTTCAATCTGGCTAGCGGCACTAGCTCCGCCCCACATAAAGTTTGCCGGAAAAGTACGGGGGTAATCCGTTGCATACATACAATCTTCCCCTTTCAAAGCTCATTATTAACTTTGAGCAAAAGGTTATAAACGCCGCCGTATAGGTTCGCGTTATTTTCAAAATAGGCCTTCATAATTGTGGGCCGCCGAATATCGGCCAAATCTACTCTTTCAACGAGCTTTTCATATTCTTCCCGAATAGTGTCGGCCACAATTGGCTGGGCACTAATCCCGCCACCAATAACGTAGCGATCAAGGTCAACCACTGCTTGGATACTCAAGATCAGGTTGGCAATCCGCCAACAATACTTTTTAAAGACCTTGTAAGCATATTTATCACGGTGGTTAATTCTTTCAAAAACCGCTAAGCCATCATTAATATTGGCGATATTATAGTGCTTGGCAATTTTATTGATCATCAGGACCGCTGAGCCCACTACCCCATACTTCTCTTTACCGTTTTTAAATGGAATAAAACTCAGTTCACCAGCCTGATAATGCATTCCGCGGTACAACTTGCCATCAATAATGATGCCGCCACCGACACCGGTACCGAGGACAATGGCCGCGCAATTCTTAATATTATGAAGGTTACCCAACCACAATTCTGCCAGTGCCGCGGCTTTACCATCATTTTCCACCGCCACGATTAATTGATCATCAACTTCTTGGTGGACGTGTTGAATCAGGTTAAGGCCATCAAGGTAGGGAAGTGCACCCCCAACTTTAATTTCCCCAGTCACGGGAATAACGGTGCCGGGGATACTGAAGGCCACTCCCCGAATCTGCCCTAAGTACTTATTAATAATCTGGTCGATTACCTCTAAAAAGGGCCCCCGTCCTTCATCGGGAGTAGCCAATCGGGCATGGTAGGTTAGGTTACCCGCCCGGTCAAGGAGGCCATATTTAATATCAGTTCCCCCTACATCAATACTGAGATAGTTTTTACGCATTGTTTCTTCTCCGTTCTATACAGAAAAGGCGCCGGAAAAAGCAAGAAGTTTTTCCCAGCTCCCTTTTCTAACTTCACTCTTACTTGTTTTCAGCATTTTCACGCGCATGCTTTGCACGTAAGTCCGCCTGCATCTTGCCTTCAAAGGAATCAACCTTATAGAAGATCAACGCAATTGCGGAAAGGGCAAAGCCAACCATTGGTACCCAAACATAGTTAATCATAATTGCATTTAGTGAAGATGCGGTTTGAACGTGGTTAGCAACGTAACCACCCATACTCAGAATCCAACCGGTGACCGCACCACCGATCCCCATTCCGAACTTAGCAGAGAAGCTTGAGAATGAAGTAACAATTCCTTCGGCCCGCACACCGTTCTTCCATTCACCATAGTCAACGGCATCGGCCAACATAACGGCAATTAGGCCGGATACCAAACCGGTACCTAAGTTAACAATAATGTTAGCGGCAATAATAACTGGTACACTAGCCGTTTTGGCACCAATCCACATTACAAACTGACCAATAATCGCAATCAGCATCCCGGAAAGCATCGTATTCCGCTTCCCGAATTTCTTTGAACACCATGGCGTAATTGCAACGGTAATCAAAGCAAACAGTTGCAGGCCCAGCATGATTGAAGTTAACCAAGCAGCGTTCATGTTGTACTTGAAGAAGTAAACCGTAACCTGGTTCCGGGTTTGCATCCCCATCCAGTAAATAAAGTTGATGAAGATGATCACTGCCCACGGCCAGTTGTGCTTCAAAGCCTTTAAGGACGTCTTAATTGGTAATGCTTGTTTGGATTCCTTCGTTTGAATCCGTTCACGAGTATTAGCAAAGGCGTTCAGCAAAAGTACACAGCCGATAATAGCTAAAATAATACTGGTAATGAAGAACCCTTTTTGTTCGTTGCCATGACCAAAAGCATTAACCATTGGTAGTGCCAAAACAGAAACCAGGGTCCCACCAGCGGTCCCAAAGAATTGCCGAATGGTACTTAAGGTAACCCGTTCGTTTGGATTATTAGTTAGGTTAGGCAAAATCGAAGTAATTGGGATATTAACTGATGAGTACAAAACATCTACACCAATGTAAGTAACGTAGGCCCAGATGATCTTTCCTTCTAGGCTAATGTGCGGAGTAGAAAATACCAGTACACAGAAAATAGAGTATGGAATCGCGAACCATAACCAGTACGGCCGTGACTTCCCCCACCGGGTATGAGTATGATCAATCATAATCCCCCAGAAGGGTCCGTCTACCGCGTCAACTAACCGGGCAACCAGGAACAGTGTCCCAACGGCCGCGGCCGAAATACCAAATGCATCCGTGTAGAAAAACATTAAGAAATTAGAAATTAAACCAAATGATAAGTTGCAGGCGAAGTCAGTTGCAGCGTAACTGACCCGTTCTGGCCAATGAACCAGATTCGGCATCTTAATCTGTGGTTTCTCTGAAGCCTTATCCATAAGTAGCACCTCGATAAATAATTCCAAGACAAGGAACAACTAAGACAATCCCGGGTTTGTTGTCTTTCCAAACAAATACAGTGTAGATCCATCCCAATCATTTTGCAAGCGTTTACAAGAAATAAATAAATAATTTCAATTATCATTTTTCCCTACATTTAATGATCAAATGTATAAAATTTTAAAGATTTTCAGTCATTGACAGCGCTTACTTGTCGATATACAATCGAGGCGTATTGAAGATTGTTTATATTCTAGACAAACAAACAGGAGGCACAATATGAAATTTACTAACGGCCTATGGCTGACTAAAGAAAATTTTGATATTAATTCTCCGGCGCAAGTATATGACTACAACGTCAGTGCTGACCGTAAGAAGGCAGAAGTATTTGTTCCTTACCACCCTGCTGATCGTCGTGATCAGACGACTGACATTGGGGCAACGACGATTGATTTTACTTCACCGCTAAAGAACGTTTTAGGCGTAAAACTGACCCATTTTGCTCATTTCCCGCTTAAACCTAGTTTCCACATCAATGACCAACACTTGGCGATGGAGACCGAGGTAGTGGAAGATGACCACTTTACCCTTAAGTCCGGTGACCTCTCTGTTACTATTCCGCTTGGCAAAAATCCCTTTAAGATGCAATTTAAGGGTGGGGACAAGGTCCTCACCGCTTCTGAACCAGGGATGCAAGCCGAGATTACGGATCGTGACACTGGTAAGCACTACATGCGGGAAGCATTGGATCTCGATGTTGGTGAAAATGTTTATGGCCTTGGTGAACGCTTTACCCACTTTGTTAAGAATGGGCAAAACGTTGAAATTGTAAACAAGGATGGCGGAACTGGTAGCCAGCAGACCTATAAGAACATCCCCTTCTACATCACCAATCGTGGTTACGGTGTCTTTGTTGACGAACCGGAAACAGTTTCATTTGAAGTAGCTTCTGAATATAACGATAAAGTCCAGTTTAGTGTCGAGGGGCAAAGTATCCAGTACTACATCATCTATGGCCCAACCCCTAAAGACGTTTTGGTAAATTACACAAACCTAACTGGTAAACCGGGACTGCCACCGGCTTGGTCATTTGGCCTGTGGCTGACCACCTCCTTCACGACGGACTATAGTGAAAAGACCGTCCTTAACATTATCGATAAGATGAAGGAAAACGATGTTCCGTTGGATGTCTTCCACTTTGACTGCTTCTGGATGAAGGGCTTTGAATGGACCAGCTTTGAATGGGATAAAAAGATGTTCCCAGATCCAAAAGGACTAATTAAAAAGATCCACGACCGGGGAATTAAGGTTTGTGTATGGCTCAATCCCTACATTAGTCAAAAGTCACGATTATTTATGGAGGCCCGCGATAAGGGCTACCTTATTAAACAGCCGGATGGGAATCCATGGCAATGGGACCGCTGGCAAGCTGGTAATGCCTTCGTTGACTTCACCAACCCCACCGCTGTTAAGTGGTACCAGGGTTACCTTAAGGACCTTCTTCACATGGGCGTAGATGCCTTTAAGACTGACTTTGGTGAACGGATTCCGGTTAAGAATGCAGTCTACTATAACGGTGCTGATCCAAAGCGGATGCACAACTACTACACCTTCCTTTACAACCAGACTGTCTACAATGCCATTAAGGAAGTTAAGGGTGAAAAAGAGGCTGTTGTCTTTGCCCGGTCGGCTACGGTCGGTACCCAACAATTCCCTGTTAACTGGGGTGGTGACAGTGATTCTCGCTACACCTCAATGGCTGCTTCCTTGCGGGGTGGACTTTCCTTTATGAGCTCCGGCTTTGGCTTCTGGAGTCACGATATTGGTGGCTTTAACGACCACTGCCCAACTGACTTGTATAAGCGGTGGACCCAATTCGGTTTACTGTCAACCCACAGCCGCTACCATGGTAGTTCTGAATACCGTGTTCCATGGCACTATGGGGACGAAGCCGTTGCCGTTTCCCGGAAGTTCGTTAAGAACAAGCTTGCACTAATGCCATACTTATTTGAACAAGCGGTTGAAACCCACGAAAAGGGCTACCCGATGATGCGGCCGATGTTTGTTGAATTTCCTAGTGACGAAACCGCCGCCCCACTTGGCACTCAGTATATGCTAGGTTCGCAATTACTGGTTGCCCCAATCTTCAACGACCGGAGCGAAGGTAAGTACTACCTTCCAGCCGGCAAGTGGACCAATATCTTAACAAATAAGTCATACGACGTTGTTAACGGTCAATGGTTCCAGGAAAAGTTTGATTACATGACCCTCCCACTTTTGGCACGGCAAAATGCAATCCTTCTTGAAGAACCCAACGCCGAACACGCTAAGTATGATTACCTCGCTGCTTCTGAACTTCACGTTTACCAACCAACGGCCGGTAAACACTCCCAGCCACTAGTTGACGAAGAAGGTAATCACCAGGGTGAGATTACAATCACTGTTAAAGACAATCAATTGACTGTCGATGTCAGTGCCCTCAAGAAGTTACCGACCCTGTATGTTCACGTTAACGATGAAGTTAAGCAATTTAAGCTAACGACTGCTCAACAAACTGTTCAGCTATAGTAAATTAGTTCTAGTCGATTTCATCGACAATAGCTTGATAAGGCCTGAAACTAAAGTAGAGGGGGAATGGGAGTGTGACAGAAGTCGGTTACGACTTCGTCTTCACACCCCCGCGAGCACAAATAGGGGTCCAGAGTTCGGCTTTGCCGGGCTCTGGGCCCCATTTGTGTACCGCGCTGTTCACTTTTGATCTATACAGAGGGATTTATGTCACGTCCCCACTCACCCTTTCACATTTTGTACATAAGGAAGGAAAAGTCATGAGTTATTTAACCAACCACCGCCCGACCCGACGCACTAACTTGAACGTCGTCAAACAACAATTATTCAATCACCAAGCAATCTCGCGGGCCGAAATTGCTCGTGATACTGGCCTTCACCGGTCGACAATTTCATCATTGTTCAATGAATTGGATTCCCAGGGGCTGGTTTACCATCTCGGTCGGGGAGAATCAACCGAAAGTGGCGGCCGTAAGACACCTTTAACGGCCAGTATGGTTATGTGGCCTGCTTTAACATCACCTACGCCCACCTCTATGCCATGTTTCTCTACGTCAATGGTCAAGAAATCGGCTTTAAACGTTTTGATATTCAGGGTCAGGAAATCATTACTGTCATGGAAACGATCAATCAACAACTCCAAAGGGCCGCTAACCGATACGATATAGCGCACGGCCTGTTAGGGATTAGTATTTCCATCCACGCAATCGTTAACCACAACCAAATTATCCACTCGCCCTATTATCCGATCAGCGGCATTGACCTTCAAAAATATTATACTAACCACTATCATGTCCCGGTCATTATCGGAAATGAGGCCAACCTTGCCGCTATTTATGAACGTGACTATACACAAAAGGTCGGCCCCAGTAACTTTGTTGTCTTGAGTATCCACCGGGGCCCCGGAATCGGGGTAATTGCCAACCATCACTTATTCAACGGCTTTCAGGGCAAAACCGGCGAATTAGGGAGCGTGAAGGTTCCCAATTCAACAGGACAATTACAAGAAGTGGGTGACTACTTATCCGTTGACTATCTACAGCGTGCAATTACCGCAGCAGCTGGTATCGACTATCACACTGACTATGCCACCTTGAAGAAGGTCGTCGCCATGGGAAAGCCCAAGGTCACCCACGTTATTGACACCTACGCTAAGCTGCTGGGACAGGTCTTATTTAACTTACAAATGCTTTACGGACCAGAAGAAATTTTTATCAATTCACCGTTGATTGAAACCCTGCCTTCTTTAATTAGTCAGCTGAAACTTGAAAGTATGAAGACAGACTGATCCCTTGGTATCACAGGGCATATTT
>NZ_JBJEEL010000027.1:0-11884 GCF_051873035.1 Limosilactobacillus sp. | reverse complement strand
GTTAACCATCGCCTGCATTTCACCGAGTTCGTTATCATGAACAAATTGCTTTAAGCCTTGAGTATCAAATGTAAGATATGCCATGCTTACTCTCTTCTTTCCTTTTAGTTAAAAATCTAATTCCAGAATTGAATCACTTTGTTAACGTTTTCTATGTTAGCGCTTACTATTTTATATGTCAACCGGTTGACACTGACTTTTTTGCGCGATATGATATGGCAAAAGTGGTTATTAATTGTTATTTATTTATGATTATTTTAGTAAATTTTACTTGAGAGGATTCTTTATTATGGATAAACCAAAATTAACCGGTAAGCAACGTGTCCGGAAGTTCACTGGGAACTTTGCCACGATCGCCTGCCTTGTAATGTACTTTTCATACATTGAACAAATTATCGCTAACTTTTCCGGTCACCCGGTATCACCTATTCAGCCGTTCTTTGCTTCCATCAACGCCCTGTTGTGGGTCATCTACGGCTGGGTTAAGCCTGATAAGCGGGATTGGCCAGTAATCATCGCTAACTTCCCCGGAATTATTTTCGGTCTAGTTACCGCGATTACTTCATTCATCCACTAATTAACATCATAAAATGGGGACGCATGCTCAAAGACACGCATCCCCATTTTTATTATTTAAGTGCTTCTTGATAGGCCCGCGCCGTCACCGGATCAAAGCAGACCATTGTGACCTCTTCAACATGGCGGGCAGTTGGCAAAAACTCCTGAATAGTGTGAATTGCAATGCGGGCCGCCCTCTTAAGTGGGAAAGAATATACCCCCGTACTAATTGACGGGAAGGCAACTGTTGAGCAACCATTCCGATCTGCTAATTCCAAGCTATTGTGGTAGGAATTGGCTAGGAGCTGGTCTTCACCGTGTTGACCACCGTGCCAAACCGGTCCCGGTGTATGGATAATGTATTTCGCAGGCAGGTTAAAACCGCTCGTGATCCGGGCCTCCCCCGTCGGGCAACCACCAAATTTCTCACAGGCTGCATATAGGGCGGGCCCGGCCGCCCGGTGGATGGCTCCGTCGACACCGCCACCACCCATTAACGTGGTGTTAGCAGCATTGACAATCGCATCGACCTTCACCTTCGTAATGTCACCTTCAGTTACCTTGATTTTTCCCATTACTAATCCCTTCTTTGCCTAAATTGCGGGTAGAGCCAGATCGTTTCGATAAGCGAAATTGCGGAAAGCGCGATGACAACCCCATGGCCCATCCCCAGTCCAAAGCCGTAACTGGTTCTCGGTAAGGCGGTAAAGTCAAGCTTGGTTAACAGGACCGTTACTACCAAGAAGGTTAG
Organism: Limosilactobacillus sp.; assembly: GCF_051873035.1. Lineage (GTDB taxonomy): Bacteria > Bacillota > Bacilli > Lactobacillales > Lactobacillaceae > Limosilactobacillus. The sequence continues at coordinate 10,575 of NZ_JBJEEL010000027.1, read as the reverse complement.
GACCAAACTAAGTTGGTTGCCCCGACCTAGGCCTCGCCAGTTCACCTGACTCAGTAGGTAGTAGGTATTAAAGGACAGCAGGCCAATAATCACTCCCACCACCGTTCGTCCTAGCGGCGGCAGCTGGTTAATCATCCCCGTACCAAATAGTGCTCGCCATAAAAAGTATAGGCTAGTAACGACATTAATTAAATACGCGCTAGTAAAATTACGGTCTTTTTTGGCTGACGCCATGTGTTCTTGCTTATAGTTATCAATCATTTCATGGTCCTTCCGTAATAGGTCATCTAAACTAACGTGATAGAGGTCGCTAAGCCGGACCAACATAAAAACATCCGGGTACGACCGCCCATTTTCCCAGCTTGAAACGGTTTTGCGTGAAACATCTAACTTAATTGCCACCTCTTGCTGCGTCCACTTATTCTGGGCTCGATATTGTTTAATCTTTTTAGCAAATTCCATTGAATATCTCCTTTAGCTAGGTTGATTTCCCGGGAAATAATTATTGCCTATTACAATACTGACAACCAGCAAATTTGTCACGCTAACCTTTTGAGACAGCCGGCAGTTACGATTTTTCAACGCGAAGTCAGCCGCTGGGAACCCGCGAATACAAAAGAGCGTCAAGCGTTCGGCTTTTTCCCGAATACTTGACGCTTATTTGTACACTGCGTCGCGGACAACAGACTTACCCTTTACCAGATGTTAACCCGGTCTTCCGGAGCCTTGTACATTTTATCACCCGGCTTAATACCAAAGGCGGTGTAAAAGTCGGCCTGATTTTGCGCCTGAACGTTGGCCCGTAACTTCTGTGGAGCGTGTACATCAATCGACAGGAGCAACTGTTCATACTGCTTGGTAGCCTTCATCCGCCAAATCGTTGCCCAGTTGATGAAGAACTCCTGCGCGTTAAAGTCCGCTTCTTGTTTAGCAGCCTCCAATGCGCAGGATAGGCCGCCCCCGTCAGCGATGTTTTCCGAAACGGTTAGCTTTCCGTTAACCTTTTGTCCGGCAATTGGTAGGCCATCAAACTCATCGATCATCTTTTGAGCCAGTTGCTTAAAGTGGGCCGAGTCTTCGGCAGTCCACCAGTTATTGAGGTTCCCGTATTCATCAAAGAGGGCCCCGTTATTATCAAAGGCGTGGGAAATTTCATGAGCAATCACGGCACCAATACCACCGTAGTTCTGACTACTCGTCTGCTTTAGCGAATAGAACGGAGCCTGCAGGATGGCCGCCGGGAAGACAATGATGTTTTTAAACGGGTGGTAGTAAGCGTTAACCGTGGCAGCACTCATTTCCCACCGCATCCGGTCAACCGGCTGATTCCAACGACCAAACATTTCCTTATTGGCCACCACCGTCAGTTGGTTCAGGTTAGCAATTAAGGATTCCTGTTCATCAACCTTTAACTTATCATACAGTGCCGGAATCTTATCCGGGTACCCAACCTGGATTCCTAACTTATCTAACTTAAGGATGGCCTTATCACGGGTTGGTTTACTCAACCAGGTGTTATTAGCCAGCCGGCCCTTGTAGACATTGACCATCTGCTCGACCATGTGGTGAACATCCGCCTTAGCCTGTGGACCAAAGTACTTCTTACCGTAGTAGTCACCGGCCACCTGGCTGAAGACGTCCCGGGCCAAGTAGTAGGCAAACTTCTCTTGGCTAACCGGCTTCTTGCTACCCGAAAGCGCCCGGCCATAACGACCATTGATTTCCCGCATTTCATCATCGAGGTAGCTGGCATTCCCCCGGACTACGTTAATCAGGGCCCAACTCTTAAAGAGTGTAAAGTGGTCCTTTAAGATCTTATCTAGGGCCTTGAAGTAGGCTGTTTCCATCACAATCACCTTTTCCGGTGTCGTCTTAACCAGTTCCTTGATAACAGCCGCCAGATCAAGCTGGTCAGTTGACCGCGCCAACTCTGCCACGGTCTGTGGATTGTACATTTTACTGTAGTCGGCCGCCTCTTCCGCACTCTTAACGTTCGGGGCAAGGAGTACATCAAAGGCCTTGGCATCAGCAATTAATTGGTCCGCCTTTTTATCATTGTAACCAATCTTGGTCAGTAGCTCCTTAACCATCCCCGACCACAGTTGCAACAGTTGGTCGTGCTGTTCCTTTTTAGCAGCCTCATAGTAACTCTTATCCGGAAGAATCAATGACGGTGCTCCAGCAAAGAGCGCATATACGGTTGCGTTTTTCATATCCGCATCGATATCAAAGGCTACCGGTGATGGCATCCCCGTTAAGATCCAATTACGCCATTGGGCCTGGTAGTCGGCGTATGAGTTCAACCCTTCCACACTCGAAAGCATCCGTTTTAACGGCTTGGGGCCGACCTTTTTACGAAGATCAAACTTCTTCGCCACCCGGTAGAGCTTAATCATTTCGTTAAACCGGGGATCATCACTCTTCTCCTTACCGTCTGCATACGCGGCAAAGTCGGCCATCATTTGTTTATCAATACCATTAACTAAGTCATTAAAACCACCGGTCGCCGGCTTATCAGCGGGGATCTTGGCATCCTTGATCCAGTCACCATTAACGGCTTCGTACAAGTCGTCCTTAATTAAATCCTTATTAATTGCCACCATGTCTTCCTCCTTAAATGGAATTTACAGTTTTATTATACTATTTTTGCAAGCACGCCAAAATCGGAACGCTCAATCTTGGAAGGGACGGAGCAATTCCTGACTGGCCGCTGGTGAAAACCAGTCGGGGTGGCTGGCGAGCAGCTGACTGACGGCCTGGTAATTACTCAGGTCAATTTGGCCATGTATAAGGCCCGCTTTTTGTAACGTCCGTGCCAATGTTACGTCATGGGCCGCCAAAACATCCCGGTAAATCGGTTGCTCATCGGGATCCCAATCATTTTTCAGTAGTCCCACGGCTCGAATATAATTTCGGTCATGGGTCAGTACCATCTTCATGATGGCCGGCCTTAGTAATTCACTCATTGTGCTGGACCTCCTTTAATTCAAAAACCCGGTTGGCGGGCGCCGAAACCGATAATTGATCACGCTTTGTGGTCAGTAGCCAGTCCACATACCGATAATGGTAGTCACGGAGCGTGGCCTCTCCCCAACCATCAGTAATGATCACCACCACGGACCGTTTACTGACGTGGTGGGTCCGCAAAAAGTCAAAAATACTTTGAAAACTGGTGCCCCCACCACCATGTCGTTCACGCTTAACCGCCATCCCGGGGCGTAAACGCTGACTATGGGAATGGACTCGGGCATCAAAGGTATACACCGTGGCGGTAAGCCGATAATGGCTAGTTAACTGGTCAACTGCAGCTAGGGCGGCGCTTAATTCGCTATCTGGTACCGAACCCGAATTATCAATAAAAATATCAATATCAGGGACGAGGCGGCTAACCTGTCCTGGTAGGTCCATCCGCAGGGGCTGACGACGGTTAAAGCGGGCCGCTGATTCCCGCCGCCCAGCGGCAATATTTCCTAGCTGTTGGCGCAAGATCTGCTGCCATAGGGGCGTAACAACCGCGGGCCGGGGCCTAGTAAGCTGTTGGCGAACCGCCCCGGGTAATAGTCCCCGGTCACACTGGGGTGTTTGTCGCCAGGCCCGTTGAACCAGCTGCCGTAGTTTAGTCAACCGCAACTGCTGGTTAACATTTCCCGGTTGGTCCACTTGTCGCCAGCCCGCGTGACTTTCTGCCTTGGCCGCTAGTTTACCAGGCGCGGTTTGTCGGCCATTCTTACTACCATTTAGTTTGTAGCCGGCCTGCCGTAAACGTTCACGTTCGGCTGGAGAAAGGTGTCCAAGGATGGCCAAGTAGTCTTGGGAATCCTGCTTTTCTGGTAGTCGTTTTCGTAATAGCCGCTCCACCTGTTCCAGGCTGGCGGTCCCCGTTGGTGTAGCCGGGAGGTACTGATTAACCGCGACGTCCGTTGCTAGCTTTGCAAGATCCGGGTGGGGATAATTAGCATAGCGAACCGGATGTTCCCAAATGACGTGAAGGGCCGCATGTTCCAACAGCAGGCAGGCTTCATCACTACGCAACTGGCTAAGTAATGCTGGGTTGACCTCTAAGGATAATTGACCGGCATTCCACACAAGGCCGATTGGTCCCTGAGCGTCTACCGTAAACTGGCGCGGTAATTGGAGTAGGACTTCCCCTAAAAAACGTTGCTCGTGGAGAACCGAGGTAATTAGTGTACTGATCTGTTGAGCTGCCGCATCCGACGAAGACGCGGTCCGACGGTTAAAAAGCTTCTGCCACCAGGCCATTAGTGGTTCTCCCCCCGGGTAGCAATCGCAGCGAGCCGCCGGTATAGCTGATTTACCGCGCCCGTCGGTGACTGCTGGGCAGCGTGGTACATCTTATCTAATAGGTCGGCCCCCGCTTCACCAACCGAATGGGCAATTGCAACCTGGCCATCTGGGCTGACCTGGACTAACAACTTCTCAAAGGCGGCCGCCCCGGTTGCCGTTGCTAAGGATTGCGAATCTTTTGCTAGCCACTGACGGAGTAGGCTAACCTTGCTCCCTTCATCTACCTGTTGGAAGGCCGCTGGGCCGGCGGCCGAACGGAGCGTGGCCAGTGTGAGTTCATTCCCCTGAGCAAGTACATACTCGGCAAAGGAAGTTCCCACTTCCGCGCCTAGGTCACCGCTAAAGATATCCACTGCCAATGATTGCTGCTCGGCTGCTGGTAGCTTCTGTAACTGGTCAAGGTTTGTCGAAACCCGTACCCAGGCCCGGGGAGTTGGCTGAAGATCACCCGCATCCAAACTAGGATTAACAACTGATAGGCGGTCCGGGTGGGTACGTAGGTAGTTAATTACAAGCGGGTTAATCACCGGTTGTCGCTGCTGGGCCCATTGGAGCCACTCGTCTGTCGATGTGGTCATCTCCAGGCGCACGGTCCGGTCCTTAATTGCCGCATCACCAACGGCCACATCATAGGCCCGGTCTTCAAAGCCTTGCATACTGCTGTCTGGATTCTCCGCGATGACAATCTGGACCTGGTGCGGTAACCGGAGGGCGTTAATTTGACGCTGGAGAACCAGGTTCATTAACTCACTTTGCACCGCCTGGCTCCCCCGGTTAAACTCGTCCAAAAACCAAATAATGGGTTGGTTGGGGTGGGCTTCGGCGTGTTTGATAATCTGCACCAGTGTTTCTGAATAGCCAAACTGAACATTGGCGAGGCGCCCGTGGTGCTGAGTTTGGACAAAGGAGTCACTAGTCAATGGTGGTACCGGGATGGCGAGGTCCCCCTTCTCACTTAAACTAACCACCGTCGTATACAGGGCCGCCCCCTGCCGCCGGGCTACTTCTTCAACGAGTGCCGATTTACCAATTCCAGCATCACCCACTATGCTCGGTACATTACCGGCACGTAGTACTAGGGGGACCGCCACTAATAATTGTTGATAAGTTAATGCCATCTAATTCCTCCAACCATAACTCGTTAAGTCCATTGCCCGTTTCCGCATTCCTGAAACATAGGGGTTACCGGCGACGTAAAAGCGCCAGGGCTTTTGACCATCTTTACCGGCCAGGTTAACGCCTACCCGGGGGCCGGTAACTATTTCCCGGGGAATTTTAAACTGGTCTAAGTCAACTGTTAACCGGTTCCCCGCCAGCGGCTGCCCGTCTAATTTGCGGGAGTGGATACCAAGTGCTTGAACTAGCTTGGCCGGCCCATTGGTCATATTAAAGCCGGTCATTTTGCGGTGCTGGGCCATTAATTCTTGTCCCCGGCTCGGCTCAATTCCCCGCAGTAGGATTCCCTGCGGCTCTCCGGCTGGTTGAACGACAATATCAAAACAGTAGTGGGCCCGGATTTGGTAAAGGTAAATACTTCCTGGCTGCCCATACAGGGATTCCGAATAATCCGTCCGGCGGCCATTAAAGGCGTGGGAAGCCGAATCGTTTTCACCTAAGTAGGCTTCGCATTCAACAATGTAGCCCGCGGTGGTACCATCTGGTCCTTGGTAGCGGACCTGTTTCCCCAACAGGCTGCGGGCAATCGCTGTGGTGGGACGTCCGGTAAAAAATTCTTGGTATTTGGCCAACATAATTGAATTCCTCCTCAAAAGAATTATCCTAAAAGTAGGATAATACTAAAGGAGTCGATTGAACAATGATTAAGATTGAACGAATTTATAGCAAGCCGGCTGATATGGATGGCTTCCGGGTCCTAGTTGATCGTTTATGGCCCCGGGGCATGTCCAAAGTTAATGCCCACCTTGACTGCTGGCTCAAAGAAGTGGGCCCCAGCAATGACTTACGTAAGTGGTTTGGCCATGATCCCGCTAAGTACGCCGAGTTTAAACAACGGTATTTAACTGAACTACAGGGTAACGTCGCCTACACCATCCTTAAGGAAATGGTTACCAGCCATGCCGACCAAAATATTATTCTCCTGTATGGCGCTAAGGATCCGGAGCATAACCAGGCGGTGATCCTCAAAGAACAACTGGAAAAGGAACTAGGTTAACTATTACCCGGGAAATTAATAATGGCCGGGGGCTTTTAACTCACCACTAGTGAAATTTAGGCGCTCGCCGGGCTAATTTCTAATTAAATATTTACAAAGAGCTGGAAAAAGCAGATTTTTCCAGCTCTTTTTATAATGTTTGCTAGGTGAAGCCCCCTTTCATCTTTGTGAAAATAGTACAAGTTCACAAAGATGTATTGGTGCGCAAACGGTTGTCTTATAAAGGATTTGATTTAATATCTATTATCGCTTGTGAATTTCACAAAAAGTTGTAAAATTTAAATTGTGATGTTAATTGAATAGCTGAAAGGTGGAATTTAATAATGGCTTATAAAACAACCAACCCGTACACAAATGAAGTTGAAAAAGAATATACCCAGTCTAGTCCACAAGAAGTTGAGCAGGCCCTGGCCGCTGGGCATAAGCTTTACCAGCAATGGCGAAGCGGTGCTGGCTTGGCCGAGCGCAAGACGGTGATTACTAAGTTAGGGCAACTTCTCCGCGAACGGCGGACGGCCCTAGCAGAAATCATGACCCGGGATATGGGGAAGTTAATCGGTGAAGCAGAAGGTGAAGTTGACCTCTGCGCTAGCTTTTGTGACTACTATGTTCAAAAGGCCGACGAATTTTTAGCACCTGAGCCAATCTATACCCCCACTGGCAATGCCTATGTCTTAAAACAGGCCAGCGGGATTATTATGGCAGTGGAACCGTGGAATTTCCCCTTCTACCAAATTGCCCGGGTCTTTATCCCTAATTTCTTGGTCGGTAACCCGATGATTCTAAAAGATGCTTCCAACTGCCCTACTTCTGCTCAAGCCTTTGCCGACCTGGTGGCAGAGGCCGGGGCCCCGACTGGGAGTCTGACCAACCTCTTCGTTGATTATGACCAAGTTGGTGAGATTATCGCCGACAAACGAGTTCAAGGGGTTTGCCTAACTGGTTCCGAACGGGGTGGTAAAGCAGTCGCTACCGAAGCCGCTAAAAACTTAAAGAAGAACACGATGGAACTGGGCGGTAATGATGCCTTCCTAGTTCTACCAGATGCTGATATCGATAAGTTAGCCAAGATCATCCCCGCTGCCCGGCTATATAATGCTGGTCAGGTCTGCACCTCTTCCAAACGGTTTATCGTTCCCGACAACCTCTACGACGAATTCCTATCCCGTGCCAAGGAAGCCTTTGCCAACGTTAAGATGGGTGATCCCCTTGACCGTACCACTACGTTAGCCCCGATGAACTCACAGCGGGCCAAGGAAAAGTTGCAAAAGCAGGTTGACCTGGCAATTGAAAACGGGGCCCACGTTTACTACGGTAACCAACCAGTTGACCTGCCCGGCCAGTTCTTCATGCCAACCATTCTGACCGACATTAGCAAGGACAACCCGGTCTTTGACCAGGAGCTCTTCGGCCCCGTCATGGTAGTTTACAAGTACCATGACCTGGACGAGGCAATTGCCCTTGCTAATGATTCCAGCTTTGGTCTCGGAAATACCGTCTTTGGTGAAGACGTTCAAAAGGCCCGGCAAGTAGCCGCCAAGATTGAAGCCGGGATGACCTGGATCAACGCCGGCTGGGCTTCCCTCCCTGAATTACCATTTGGTGGTATTAAGCACTCTGGCTATGGACGTGAACTGGCTAAACAAGGGATACTTTCCTTTGTCAATGAACACCTCGTGTATGAAGCCGAATAGTTAGTCTCCTAAGGGCTAAAAAGGAAGGGCCTGGGAAATTCCCAGACCCTTCCTTTTTTGTTTTAAATATTTCGCCGTCACAAGGGACTAATTACTTTAGTTCGGCCAGGCCCTGCTGGAGTACATCATCGGTCACCCGCACCGTCAGAAACCGCTGCAAGGGGGTCTCGCTATGGCGGTCTTTGAAGGCCATTGGTTCTGCGGCCAAAATGACCACCGTTAAATTATTCTCGGTTAACATTAATTGACCGGGGCCCTGGTACTTCCCCTTCGTATGCTTGCCGGTCCGCCAGGTATGGAGCTTAGCATCCCCATTTTGATCAACCTTTAGTTGGTACTTCCCGTCAGCATCAGTTTCAACCGGAATCCCCGTAAACTTCTGTACCGTGTACTTACCTTTCTTACTCATTTACTCCGCCACCTTATTATCATTAAGGATCTTCAACAAGCGGTAAAAATAGCCGGCCTGCATTGCGGCAGCCCAGGTTCCCCGTTGAACATCTTCACCATCAACAATCAGGGAAAGCATCGCGGCGGCAGCCGTAACGTTATTAATCAAGAGTACCTGACTGACGGTGACCGCTGTCATCTTCGGCTTAACATGGTAGTGGCGAAGGGTTTTGCGGTAGTGCGGGTCATACTGCGTACTAGTTTTAAAATGACGGACAAACTCAAGTAATTCCTGGTCATATAGCGGGTACCCTGCCCGGACCAAGCCATCTTCTGGTTGCGAGATTGTCCAGGCCACCTTCTTACCAATCATCTTCTTAAAGTATGCCTCTGCCGTTTGCCATTCCATGCAAATCACCTTCCCTATGGTATCCACATACCAGTGTACCGATTTTCGCGCTAAATGTCACTAAATAGTGGTATCGTGGTGGTAGATAAAAAATTAGGAGGTCACTAGATATGAAACAACAAGAAGCAATTACTGCGGAACAAATGCGGCACTACGACTCATATACGATTAATACCATCGGCATTCCATCCCTAGTCCTCATGGAACGGGCCGCCCTCGCCGTTCGTGATGAAATTCTCAACGCCTTCCCATTGAACCTCAACCACGTGGTGGTCGTTGCTGGTAGCGGCAATAATGGCGGTGACGGACTCGATATCGCTCGCCTGCTCCACATCGCCGGTGTCCAGGTTTCCATTCTAAACGTCGGTAATCCGGACCACGCCTCTGACGAGCACCAGGTTCAAGATAAGATTTGCCAATACTACCAGATTCCCCAAACTCGTGACCTAGCAGTCCTCGATCAGGCCAGCTTGGTTGTTGATGCCATGTTCGGCATTGGTATTGACCGCCCCGTTAAGGGCAGCTATGCGGATGCAATCACAGCCATTAACAAGTGCTCCGCGGTTGTCGTTGCCGTCGACATGCCCTCAGGAATCAACACCGATACCGGTGAAGTGATGGGCGTCGCTGTCAAGGCAACCGCCACCGTCACCTTCGCCTTCAATAAGGTTGGCCTCACAACCGGTACTGGTAAGGAATACGCTGGACGGATTGTGATCGCTGATGATATGGGAACCTACGCAACCGACAAGTAATTTGAAAGGATGAGTGCCATGATTCATAATCAAACAATTGATCACCAGCTTAACCACCGTAGTATCCGGGCATTTAAGGATCAATCCCTAAATAAAGAACAGCTAACAACCCTCTATAATGCGACCCGCCAAACCTCAACCAGTATGTTTATGCAGCAATTTAGTATCCTCCACCTCACCGATCCTCAACTACGGCAGCAGATTCGTGCCATTTCCAACCAGCCTTACGTCGGCGACAATGGTGACCTCTTCATCTTCGTAGTGGACCTCTACCGTAACCAGCAAATCCGCCAGCAACTTGGCCAAGACGACGGTCGTCTCCACACTACCGATATTTTTATGCAAGCCGTCGAAGACACCGTTTTAGCTGTCCAAAGCTTTTTAACCGCGGCCGAAAGCATGGACCTGGGTGGGGTCATCTTGGGCTCCATCAAGAACGACCCGGCAAAGCTCGTTCAAGTTTTACACCTTCCTAAGATGACCATGCCCCTACTCGGGCTGCAAGTGGGGGTTCCCGACCAACAGCCCCAGTTAAAGCCCCGGCTTCCGCTTAAGTTCCTCGCCTTTGAGAACCAGTATCCGCGCGACCTCAACGTCGCTGACCTGGCCGACTATGACCACGACGTTGCCCAATACTATGACCTCCGTGACACCAGTCGCCGGGTTGACTCGTTTACCAAGCAGATCACCGGTAGTAAGCTAAATTCCGGCCAGCCGACGAAACGTGACGAACTAGCCCAGGTTTTACATGACCAGGGGTTCGCGCTTGACTGGAATTAACAAATTAACATTACTAATGGCAGATTGTAAAATTTAAGTTGAACATTTTAGTGGACAGAAAAACCCATA
>NZ_JBJEEL010000026.1:0-2301 GCF_051873035.1 Limosilactobacillus sp. | reverse complement strand
GGGCAATTCATCACGTCTTTAAAAGGTCGTGTCTTCTTGCCCAAATTCAATAAAGAGGGCTGGTAAGTGGCGAACCCCCCGGTGGCTCGCAATCAGGCCGGCCAATTCGTTACCAACGATGCTCATCACTCCCAATAGCAACAGCAGCCAGTTCAGGCTCATCAGGTTAAAGCCCATTACCGTCGTAATTAGGGGACGAACGTAAGTATAGAAGGTATATTGCAGACTCAAAACGGCCACGACAATCCCGATCCCCAGCAGGACCTGACGATTTTTTAAGAGCACCAGTTGCTCATTGATTTTCCCCTTAACCTGCGGCGTCTCCCGCGGTGTTAGCCAGGCCAGCAGTATAAAGACAACCACCGTTAACCCAGAGATAATCCAAAAACTGGCGTGCCAACTGATTAGGGTCGCAATCGTCGTACCCAGCGGGACCCCAATAACGGAAGCGATGCTAAAGCCAGCCCCGACCCAGTCCATTACCATTGGCCGGCGCTCGGTTGGCGTAATAATGCTAACCAGCAAGTTAACCAGGGAAATAATGGTTCCGGCAACTAGGGCCGTTATGACCCGGGCAATTAACAACCAGGTTAACGAGGGTGCCCACGCTGTTAGGGTATTGCCAATCAAGAAGACCACCATTAGCCCCATCAAAAGGCGGTAACGATTCCAGTTACTCGTTAACATGGTAATCACCGGGGTACTAACTGCGTAGACCAGGGCAAAGGCGGTGACCAAAAAACCTACCGTCGATAAAGAGGCGTGGTAGCTCCGGGCAATATCGGATAAGACACCCACAACCATAAATTCATTACACCCTAACATAAAAGCCACCAGAATGAACGTAACCGTGCATGGGCCACCACGTCCGCCTCCTCTATTAAAAAAATAATTCTCTGGATTTTGACAATCCAGAGAATTATACACCTTTTTGTTAGTTAATTACCATGGAAATGAAGTTAGGAAGGTCACTAGCCCAAAGATAATCGCTGGGAAGTTTGCCCAAAAGACCGCCCAGTCACGTTGGCGCTTAAAGTAGGCATAGATGCACCATAACAGACCGTTCAAGGCGGCCACCAGGGGCTGGAGTGGAGCCCCGTAGTTACCATGCAAGTTATTAATAATCTGTGGAATGTAGGAAACGTACATGCAGATTGCAATTACCGTCGCAACCTTACTCAGGATGCTAATAAATCTCGTCTCTTTCATAATCTCTCTTATGCTTCCCTTCATACTGCATAGTCTCAACGTAAGACCATAAATATACTGAAGGCAAAGAAAATACGGGAAAGTTAACTATGGATAAAGTGACTCTTCTGTCTTTGCCTTCCTCAAACTTCCTGGTGGATTATTCGGTAGCGGCATTTAATGCCAAGGCAAAGTCACCGATCGTAGCGGAACCGTTATTCTTAGCTAACGGCATAGTAATGTATTCATCAACGTCACCAACATCAACGTAGTTATTGAGCAACTTCTTGAATTCGCGCCGGACCTTCTTCAAGAATTCCTCGCTAACCACACCGCCACCAAAGACAATTTGTCCAGGACGGAACATTAAGGTCGTGTCTAAGGCCGCTTGGGCAACGTAGTAAGCCATGATGTCCCAAACATGGTCAGTCAACGGAACATCCTTACCCTTCTTACCAGTCCGGGCTTCAAAGGTTGGACCACTAACTAGCCCTTCTAGGCAATCACCGTGGTAAGGGCAGATCCCCTTAAAGTCTAGGTCATCGGGGTGCCGCTTCAGACGAATGTGACCCATTTCTGGGTGCCCCAGTTCACCGACAAACTTACCATCGATCACCGCACCGGCACCACAACCGGTACCAATGGTGAAGTAAACCAAGGAGTTGATCCGTTTGTTAAAGAATGTTGACAGGACATATTCACCATAGGCGGAACCATTAACGTCCGTCGTCCAAGAAATTGGAATATTAAAGTGCTTCTTGAACGGGCCAACAAAGTCCGTGTCTGGCCAGCCCTTCTTCGGGGTGTTGGTAATGTAGCCGTACTTTGGTGAACTCTTCCGAATTTCAATTGGTCCAAATGAGGCAATCCCGATTGCTGAGAGGTCATCTTTGTACTGGTCAAAGAATTCAATACACTTTTTCAACGTTTCATCGGGGGTGGTTGTTGGAATGTGGACGGAGTCTTGGATTTGGTAGTTGGTGTTGCCGACCGCACAGACAAACTTAGTCCCACCGGCTTCAATACTTCCTAGTAACATATTAAGTTCCTCCTTGGTTTATTCGTTCTTTTCCATTTCAGCCCGTAGCCGCTTGCCGACTTCTTCGTAACCCG
>NZ_JBJEEL010000025.1:0-12047 GCF_051873035.1 Limosilactobacillus sp. | reverse complement strand
CTGCTTAATTTACGTCATTAAATTCGTTCAAGTTATTTCTTGCAATCTGCCTTATATAAAAATCTGGCAGCATCAAGTGCAGAATAAATTCTCTTTTCATCTAAAATATTGAACATGAAGAAAACGACTGGCAGGTCGTTTTTATATTTGTGTCATTTCGTAAAAAAAGGAAGAAGCATTCAGAATTTCTTTAAAAATTACAAATGCTTCTTCTTTTAAAAGCTTATGTTACTGCTCTTTTTTAGTTATTTAACTTTTAATTAGCCTTCAAAGGCATCCGTCAATGGAGGTACCACTTGCTTCTTCCGGGAAACCACCCCTGGCAGGTTCATCCGGTTTTGGTCATCCAACTTGTGGTTGAAAGCTGCTTCAACCTTGTCGGTGTGATCACCAACTACCAGTAATTCTGAATCACTATTCAGAATGTTCGTTGCGATTAAAATAAAGGTTTCGTAACCATTTTGGTCCATTAATTCCTTCATTTGCTTTTCCAGGTCTGCTTGCCGCTTGAAGACATCATCCAAGTCAACCGCGTTAACTTGACCGATCCGTAGCTTAGCCCCACCCAGTTCAAAGGTCTTGGCATCACCATCAACGATGTCCGTGTCTGACTTAGCATCAACGTTGGCACCGGCCTTCAGCATTTCAACACCGTACTTGTTGTAGTCAGCAACACCAGCAACCTTTGCCAGGTATTCAACGGCTTCTCGATCATGGTCAGTCGTCGTTGGTGAGTTCAACAAGAGCGTATCTGAAATGATGGCAGAAAGCATCATCCCCGCTAAGTTAGCAGGAATATCGATGTGCTTTTGCTGGAACATTTCCGTTAGGATCGTTGAAACACAGCCATAAGGACGTAACGTAGCCCACAGTGGCTGGGTAGTATTGAAGTTCGCAATCCGGTGGTGGTCAACCAGGTGGGTAACCGTCACTTTATCAATATCGCTAACACTTTGTTGCGGTTCGTTATGGTCGACCAGCATTACCTTGTTAACTTCGTTTGCGGCCGTCTTGATAACCCGTGGTGCCTTCAGACCGAACTTGTCCAAGGCAAATTTGGTTTCAGCATTTGGTTCGCCTAACGCAACGGCTTCCGTCTCATAACCCAATTGGTTTTGGAAGTATGAGAAGGCCATTGCCGCAGTAATCGCATCAGTATCAGGCTTTTGGTGGCCAAAGACTAATTCTTTTTCCATAAAGTAATTCCTCCATTTTATCCACTAGTGAGGCCAACCCCACTAGTGAAATGTTTTCAGTAACTATTCTATCATGATTAACCGTACTAGTGCGGCGATTGCCCAATTTATTTTAATTGATTAAGTTTGACTGCCTTTTTAAGAATCTGCCACATTTTAGCATGTTGCTGATTAAAGAAGCGGGGCGGCTCATCGTTTAAGGCAAAGTACCTGGTTTGCACCGTCTCGGTCGGCTTAGTAGCAAACTGGTGGTGATTAACAGCCCGGACAAGGTAAAAAGCATTGATCGGCTGTACCTGGTCACCGTTTGGATAGGTATACTGGTCATTATCTTGTAGTCGTAACAGTTTGACCGGTTCAACTAGTATTCCAGCATCCTCTTTAAATTCGCGTTTGACAGTTTGGGCAAAACTTTCGCCATAGGCCATGTACCCCCCGGGAAAGCCCCAGTTACCGGTATCAGCCCGTTCCTGTAGCAAGACTGCTCCCTGCTTATCTAATAACGCCCCCGAAGCACTCGTTAAAATTAGTGGCTGGTGGCCAACCGCGGCACGAATATCCTCAATGTATGCCATCTTATTTTCCCCCTATGAATTACGATTATCCTGAGCCTGGGTAAGGTAGTGCTTTAAATACAAGTGGCAGGCAACCATCCGTAAAACATTGTCCAAGGCTCGCTTTTCTTCACTGTCCTCCTGACCAATTTCTGGTAGGTCGGGACGTAGGCCAAATACGTACTGGTAGTTTTCTTCAAACTTAGCACAAAAGTAATCATAGGCAGTTGCCAGGGGATGCTTACGACGCCGCATCTGCAGCAACTGATGTAGATCGTCAGCCGATACCGCTGACCGGCAGGCTGCAATAAAAATTAATTCGGCCAACTGTTCACGGTTATAGAGACGCTTGGTGGGCCGCGAAATTAAGCCTCGTTTAACATAACTGCTAATGGTCGTGCTTGAGATCTGCAGGTCGGCAAGGCCATCGAAGGTACTGTTTAAATAACGCGTCACTTGCTCAAGGTAAAGTCCTAGTCGTGGTAGGTCGTCATAGCGTGGCAAAATCAGCTCCGGAATTGTTAGCCGAAGTTGTCGTTCGATTACCCCCATATCATCACCTCATTTTTTTACGGCGCTTACTTATTCAACAGCGACTGCTGCTCCGGCTCCGCAACCGGGTTAGTCTGTTTAACCCTAATTTTAACCGGTGTCCCCTGGGTCTCCGTATCCAATACAAAGGTCCCGTTGGATTTGATCGAACCAAGATGGTGGTCAGTAACCGCCACTTCTTGGAAGAGCGGCCGGTCAGTAATAATCTCGAAACTACCAGTAAAGTCAGCATCGTAAGCTAAGAAGTCGGCAACCTGGTGGGGATGACTCTTCAAGCGGTGCAGGACTAATTCGCCACGACGCGCCCGGGCACCAACCGCGATTTCATCGACTGGCATCTCCTTAAAGGCCCCGCGTTGGGTAATCGAAGCTATCCGCTGGCCATCGGTAACCAAGGCCAGGTCAGCCATTACGTCCCCTTCTTTAAGGTTAATGGCCCGGACACCAGCGGTCCGAATCCCGGTGACTGGAACGTCGGCCACGTCAAACCGGACCGCGTAACCGTCACGGCTAATGGCTAATAGTGAACGATTCTCATTTGTTGGCTCATAGTAATCCACGTTAACCACCCGGGCATCCGCACTCTTTAATTTAACCGCTACGCTAGCGTGGCTCTTGTAGCGCGAACCAGGCTGGTAATCAGTATAGGCGGATTGCTTAACCTGACCATCGGAAGTACCGAAGAGAAAGGTACCTGGCAGGTCCAGCTTATCAAAGACGAGGGCCTTGATAATTTCTTCATTTTCGGCTAGCCCAATTGTTTGTGAAATATGCTCACCAGTATCCTTCCACCGGACATCAGCTAATTCGTGAACCGGCCGGTAAATAACGTGTCCTAAGTTAGTAAACATAAATAGGTGCGCCAACGTATTGGTCGACGTGATTAATAGTGGGTAATCATCTTCACGCAAACCGTTCTCATCCAGCGCTGAAGCTTTAAATGACCGTAAACTACTCCGTTTGATATAACCGGCATGTGATACCAGGACAATGCAGTCTTCATTAGCAACGGTCACTTTAGTATCAATTTCAAGTTTTTGTACATGGTCCTCAATCTTAGTCCGCCGCGGGTTAGCAAACTCCTTTTTAACCGCCTGCATTTCTCGCCGGACAACCTTAGCCAACTCATTATCGTCATCAAGGATCAACCGATATTCGGCAATCAGGTCGGTTAGGTGCGCCTGTTCATCCTGTAATTCGGTGACGTCGGTGTTGGTTAACCGGTACAGCTGCAAGGTCACAATGGCCTCTGCCTGCTCACTGCTAAAGTCATACTGGTCAATTAAGTTTTGCTTGGCCGCTTTTCGGTTCTTGCTGGCCCGAATTGTTTTAATTACCTGGTCAAGAATGGAGAGGGCCTTGATTAACCCTTCCACGATGTGTAAACGGTGCTGGGCCTTTTGAAGGTTGTAGTTAGTCCGGCGCCGCACCACCGTCTTTTGGAAGGCCAGGTAGGAAGTTAAAATGTGCTTTAGTCCCACCCGCATTGGTCGTTGGTCGTCAATTGCCACCATATTAAAGTTGTAGTTAATCTGCAGGTCGGTATTCTTCAACAGGTAATTTAAGATTCCCTCGGCATTGGCATTCCGCTTCAACTCAATGGCAATCCGTAATCCACTCCGGTCGGTTTCGTCCCGAGCTTCTACAATTCCTTCCACCTTTTTAGCCAAGCGGAGGTCATTAATCCGTTTAACCAATTGGGCCTTATTAACTTCGTACGGGATCTCGGTGACGTTAATCTGTTGACGACCACCCCGTAAGTTTTCAATGCTGGTTTTAGCCCGGACGACAATTCGGCCCCGTCCCGTTTGGTAGGCCTTGCGAATTCCGTCGACCCCTTGAACAATTCCACCGGTGGGAAAATCAGGGCCGGGAATAAATTCCATTAACTTAGCTAGGCTAGCATCCGGGTGCTTGATCAAATAGATCAGTGCATCTAAAACTTCCCCCAGGTTATGGGTCGGGATTTCGGTTGCATAACCAGCTGAGATCCCCGTAGCACCATTTACCAGTAGGTTAGGAATTCGGGCGGGAAGAACGGTTGGTTCCTTCTCCGTATCGTCAAAGTTAAGGGTCATCTCAACCGTATCTTTGTCGATATCCTGAAGCATTAGTCCGGCGATTTTACTTAGCCGGGCCTCGGTATACCGCATCGCCGCTGCTGGATCGCCATCCATCGACCCATTGTTACCGTGCATCTCAATCAGGGGTTCCCGGAGTTTCCAGTCCTGACTGAGCCGGACCAACGCCTCATAAATTGAGCTATCACCATGGGGGTGGAAATTCCCCATAACATTCCCTACTGACTTAGCAGACTTCCGAAAGCCCTTGTCATAGGTGTTACCATCCTTGTTCATTGCGTACAGGATTCGCCGCTGGACCGGCTTTAGACCGTCCCGGATGTCAGGGAGGGCCCGCTCTTGAATAATCGACTTGGAATAACGGCCAAACCGCTCCCCCATCAACTGTTCAAGTGACATATTTTCAATCTTCGCGTCTCTCACAAAACTTGTTCCTTTCTCTTAACAAAACACTGGTTACCGGTTTAAGTGTTTCTTATCCGCCACCAGCTTGTCCGCTTCCTGGTCATCACTTAGGGTAAACTGAACGTTATCTTCAATCCATTCCCGCCGTGGTTCGACTTTACTCCCCATCAGGGTTGTTACCCGACGTTCGGCAAGTTCGGCGTCCTCGATCCGCACCCGAATTAAGGTCCGGGTCGCTGGATTCATCGTCGTCTCCCAAAGTTGGTCAGCATTCATTTCACCTAAACCCTTGAACCGTTGTAATTGCGCCGTCTTCCCCATTTTCTTAGTGAGTTTGGTAAGTTCATCGTTGGTCCAGGCATAGGTTATCCGGGTCTTAGCTCCCCGACCTTGCTGCAGACGGTACAGCGGCGGCAGGGCGATGTAAATCTTTCCCGCCTCAATCATTGGCCGCATGTACTTGTAGAAGAAGGTCAGTAGCAGGATTTGAATGTGGGCACCATCATCATCGGCATCCGTCATAATGATAATCTTGTCATAGTTAGAATCGGCCACGTCAAATTCTGAGCCGGCCCCAGCACCAACGGTATAAATAATGGTGTTTAGTTCTTCATTCTTTAACACATCATCTAACTTCGCCTTTTCGGTGTTTAACACTTTCCCACGCAAGGGTAAGATGGCCTGATATTTCCGGTCCCGCCCCTGCTTGGCAGAACCACCGGCAGAGTCCCCTTCGACTAAGAAGAGCTCATTTTTCTTGGCGTTTTTAGACTGGGCCGGGGTTAATTTTCCCGAAAGGTTCCGTTCTTTACGGCTCTTCCGCTTACCGCCCCGGGCCTGGTTACGGGCCTTCCGTGCTGCTTCCCGGGCCTCACGAGCCTTGAGAGCCTTACGGATGAGCATTTGGGCAAAGTCACCGTTTTCCATCAGCGCGTAATTCAACTGCTCACTGACAATATTATCGACGATTTTCCGTGCTTCGGGCGTCCCGAGCTTATCCTTAGTCTGACCCTCAAACTGGAGTAACCGTTCAGGAATCCGGACAGAGATTACGGCCGTTAACCCTTCACGAACATCGCTTCCCTCAAGGTTTTTAGCATTATCTTTTAAAAGGCCTACGCGCTTGGCGTATTCATTAAAGGTCTTCGTCCAGGCACTACGGAAACCAGCCTCGTGAGTTCCCCCATCGGGTGTGCGGACATTATTAACAAATGATAATAGGTTTTCTGAATAGCCATCATTATATTGGGCGGCAACTTCAACCTCGACCCCCTGGTCCTTACCATCAAAGTAAAGCGTCTTACCAAGGGTATCCTTTCCCTCATTGAGGTAGGCAACAAATTCTTGAATACCGTCCGCATACTGGAAAATGTCCTGTTTTTCTTGACCCGCCCGCTTGTCGGTCAGGATAATCTTAATCCCCTTGAGCAGGAAAGCGGATTCACGTAGACGATTGGCAAGCGTGTTGTAATCATAGGTCGTCGTGGTAAAGATGGTCGGATCCGGCTTAAAAGTAACCGTGGTTCCGCTCCCTGCTCGCGTCTTACCGAGCTTCTTGAGCGTTCCAATTGGTTGTCCACCATCTTTAAACTTCTCCTGGTAGCGGACGTGGTCGCGGACAATGGTCAACGTTAGGCGTGATGAAAGAGCGTTTACGACCGACGCCCCTACCCCGTGTAAACCACCGGAGGTCTTGTAGCCATCGGCCTGGCCAAACTTACCACCCGCGTGCAGGACCGTCATAATTACTTCCGGTGTCGGCTTCCCAGAGGCGTGCATACCAACTGGCATCCCCCGGCCATGGTCCTGGACGGTGATTGCATTGTCTGCTTCAATTGTTACGTTGATCTCGTCACCATAACCTGATAAGGCCTCATCAACGGCGTTATCAACTATTTCATAAACCAGGTGGTGAAGTCCACGGGCATCAGTTGAGCCGATATACATACCGGGACGTTTCCGTACCGCTTCTAGTCCTTTTAACACCTGGATTGATGATTCATCATATTTAACCTTTTTTGTGGTCACAAAATGACCTCCCATACCATTTTAACTAAACATATGTTCGATAAATCGATTTTATCATGGACGAGCCTAGCTGGCAAACCAGCTGGCTTTCGTTACCTAAAAATTGTTACAGTATTGATAATACTCAAATTACGGTCGTTTCGCAAACAACAATCGATTATTTGTTTATAAAGCTACCGTTTCCCCCTTAAGCATGTTATTCTAATTATTTGACAAGTAAATTTTGAGGAGATTTAAAATGTTAGTTAAAATCGTCGGCATGATCGTGGTGGCCTACCTATTGGGCTCTATTCCATCTGGCTTATGGATCGGTCAGGCCTTTTACCACAAGGATATTCGTCAACTGGGGAGTGGCAATATCGGTACTACCAACACTTTTCGGACCCTAGGACCTAAGGCAGGGGTTGTGGTGTTACTAATGGACGTCCTCAAGGGGACCCTGGCGGCTTCACAGCCTTACCTTTTAGGGCTTGGCTCTAGCGTTAATCCCTTATTGATCGGTCTTTTTGCCTCACTTGGCCATACCTTTTCCATTTTTGACCATTTTCACGGCGGGAAGGCCGTAGCAACCAGTGCCGGTATTTTGCTCGCCTACAACCCACCACTATTTGGGGTTGCTTGTGCGATCTTCATCGCTACCCTATTGCTAACTTCCATGGCTAGTGCTGCTAGTATCATTGGTATTACTGCTATTTTTATAATTGCCTTATTCATTCACGACTGGATATTAGCAATCGTGGCTGGTGTTTTAACCCTGCTCGTATTAAACCGTCACCGGGCAAACATTAACCGAATTATCCACGGGAATGAATCCCTCGTTCACTTTGGCCTGGTTTATTACTTAAAGCAACGTCACAAGTAAATTAACAAAGAGGCGCGTGACAGAAGCTGTTATAACTTCTGTCACGCGCCTTTTTAACTCTTTCAAATACTAACCCTTAATTAGAAAGGACGAATGCTAAAGTGGTAACTAGCTGCTTGGCCCGGTGCGAGACGGGACATCCCTTGCTTATGTAAAAGTAGGCCATCCGCATTAACATTATCGGCAATTCCCCACCATGGTTCAATGCAGGCAAAGTTAGCCTTCGCCGGGTAAGCGGACCACAGACCGACATACTGGGTTCCCGTCGTTTGAACGGTCACACCGTGCTTGCTGGTTGGATCCGTAAGTGTGGCCGCAAAGTCACTCCCCGCCGTCTTAAAGATAATGGCATCATGGTTAAAGAGCTCATGGTTAAGTTGCAGTGGTTGGTGCATATCGATCAACTGCGGACGAGCAGAATCATTGTATGGCCCCACCAGGACAATTCGCGAATATTCTTCTGCCGGGGTTACTTTAAATTCAACCTGCTCAAACCGGCCTGCTGACGTCAACGGCATGTTAAAGCCAGGGTGTGCCCCGATGGCATAGATCAGGGAATGGTCGGCCGGATTTTCTACCCGGTACTGAATTGCCAACTGGTCTTTGACGAGCCGATAGTCAACCTGCAGGATAAACTCAAAGGGGTATACCGCCCGCGTATCATCAGCAGACCGTTGCTCCAGTAAAACATGGTCATTCGCCTGTTCGACCACGCTGAACTGACGGTCCCGGGCAAAGCCGTGCTGGGTCTGGTGGTAAGTCTGACCGGCAAAGCGGTATTGGTCATCCTTCAGACGGCCAACAAAGGGGAAGAGGATCGGCGCTTGCCGGCCCCAACTTTTAGCATCCCCTTGCCATAAATACTCCAGCGGGCTCCCCGACCGCTTAATGCTGTGTAACTGGGCCCCGCGTTCATTAATCATCACCGTTAAGTTCTCATTTTGCAAAGTAATCATTACCACTCGCTCCTTTTGCTAAGCGTTTAACATTTAGTATAACTAACCATCTTCACCTACACAATAGTAAAATGTAACAGCGCTTTCAAGGGGTTATAAAGTAAAAAGCAGTAAAAGTTTTCTTAGCTTTTACTGCTTTTTTACTTACTTTTGCACATCTTCTTGGTAATCACCATTCGGACAAACTACCTGTTTGCCCCCTTTTACCTTCTTCTCTACCAAGAAGTGACCATCCTTTGGACAATTCCGCCCAATTGGCCGATCCCAAGAAACAAAGTCACAGTCAGGGTAACGAGAACAGCCGTAGAAGACCCGATTTTTCTTTGACTTACGCTCGACCACGGTTCCCTGATGGCAAACCGGACAGGTAATCCCGGTATCCTTTACGATGGCCTTAGTGTTACGACAGTTGGGGAAACGCGAGCAGGCATAAAATTTACCATACCGCCCCATCTTAATCACCATCGGCGCCCCACAGATGTCACAGTCAATGCCAGCTAGTTCATCCTTCATTTGAATCTTGGCTACCTGTTCCTCAGCGTCGTGTACTTCCTTAGAGAATGGTTGGTAGAAACTATCAACGACCTTAACCCAGTTCTGCTTACCAGCTTCGATCTGATCAAGCTCACCTTCAACTTCCGCCGTAAACTTGGCATTTACGATATCCGGGAACTGCTTTTCAATAATCTTATTAACAATTTCGCCGAGTTCCGTCGGTTCAAAGTGGCGGGAAACTAGCCGGACATAGTAGCGGCGCTGAATGGTATCCAGGGTTGGGGCATAGGTCGACGGCCGACCAACACCATTACTTTCCAGGGTCTTAATTAAGGCCGCTTCGGTGTAGCGGGCCGGTGGCTGGGTAAAGTGTTGAGCCGGGTTATCACTAAGCATTTGGGCCTGATCACCCGCACTCAGCTCGGGCAAAAGGTTATCCTTATCGTCCCCTCGCTTATAAACCTTGGTAAAGCCAGGAAATTTAACCTTCGAGCCGTTAGCCCGGAAGTCAACCCCGTTTTGCTGGAGGTTAACGTTCATCGTATCAATTACTTCCGGCGTCATTTGACTAGCGACGAACCGGGACCAGATTAGGCTGTAAAGCTTGTACTGGTCATTCGTTAGGTATGGTTTCATCTGGGCCGGGGTCCGGTGAACAGAAGTGGGCCGGATCGCTTCGTGGGCATCCTGGGCCCCTTCCGGTAGCTTACCCTTCACTGGTTTAACGGCGGCATACTCACCCCCATACTGTTCATGGATAAACTGTGACGCCTCGTGCTTGGCAATCGATGCAATTCGCGTGGAGTCCGTCCGCATGTAGGTAATGAGCCCTACCGGTGCCCCCTGCTTAATATCAATTCCTTCATAGAGCATTTGAGCAGCCATCATGGTCTTCCGCGTCCGGAAGTTAAGACGGCGGTTGGCGTCTTGTTGCATCGTAGAAGTGGTGTACGGTGGTTGGGGTTGGCGACAACGTTCCTTTTTCATTACCTTGGTGATCGCAAAATCCGCCTGCTTGTCAAGTTTACCGAGCACCTTCTGAACCGCGTCATTATTAGCCAACTTAACTTTCTTACCGTTTTCACCATAAAAACTAGCGGTAAATTGATCTTGTCCATGTTTAAAATCAGCATCGATTGTCCAGTACTCTTCGGGTTTAAAGTTCTTAATCTCGTTCTCCCGCTGGATAATCAGGTTTAAGGCTACCGACTGAACCCGGCCGGCACTCAGGCCCTTCTTAACCTTCTTCCACAGGATTGGGCTAATCGAATAACCAACCAGCCGGTCTAACACCCGGCGGGCCTGCTGGGCGTCCACCAGGTCCATATTAATGGTCCGTGGCTCTTTAAAGGCGTTTTTGACCGCATCCTTGGTAATTTCATTAAAGGTTACGCGGTTCTTTTGACTATCATCTAACTTTAAAATATTAGAAACATGCCAGGCAATGGCCTCCCCTTCCCGGTCCGGGTCAGAGGCCAGGTAAACCGCCTTGGCATTTTTGGCGTCCTTACGCAGCTCCTTAATTACATCCCCCTTCCCACGAATGGAAATGTAATCCGGTTGATAATTATTCTCGACGTCAACCCCCATCCGGCTCTTGGGCAGGTCGCGGACGTGACCGAGACTAGCCACCACCTTGTACGAACGACCGAGAAAACGGCCAATCGTTTTCGCCTTGGACGGTGATTCAACAATTACTAGATTCTTTTTTACTTTTGAGCGACGGCGCGTCGTCTTCTTTTTGGTGGCCGTCTTCTTCGTTGTTTTGGTTGCCATACAATAGGCTCCTCACATTTAATATTTTCTTCATTGAATACATCACTATTATTATTCCATGTGACCTGTGTCTGTCAAATGGAAAATCGATTTTATGATAATTTTGTGAGGATGGCAAGCAGTTAAAACTACAGTAAAAATTCATCCAGAATATCCTGGGCACGTAGAACCGGCTTAGCCCCAGCAGCAATCAATTCATTACAACCCAACGAACGAAAGGTGTCAATCCGCCCCGGGACGGCACAGACGGTTCGGTTTTCTTCCAGCGCTAAATTGGCCGTAATAATACTACCACTATTAAAACACCCCGTAATATCAACGATTACGGGGTGTTTATTTATGCATGTGTCTCATTTGTGTCTCAGCGCTCTGACTTCATCTATTTTCTAAATTGGTAGAATCGCAAGGCAATACTTAATTAAATTATACCACGAAGACCGTCGAGCCGGTCGTCTTGAATCTATGTAATACATGAAAGGATGATCAATATGACAAATCAATAACTATTAAACTACTCAACAACTAATATTTATTTGAGTTTATCATCGTCTAACGGTAAACAACTTGTATACGTAACATGTGACGACGATGAATTACGTTAATGCTCAGATTGCCGCTCAGACGACACGAAAAATAGTTTGACGTATACTCATACTCCCCATCGTTTAAATTCGTCTCATAGCTAAATTAAGACCGTCAAGACGGTCTACCTGATCTTATGTTAAAGAAAGGATGATGAACAACGAGTGATGAAGAATTAAACAACTTAAAATTTTATGATTACAAATCGGAAATGGTGGATGAATTGGAGGCCATACTCAAAGATTCAGATATTACTTTCAACGGCAAAAATCGAGGTGAAGCTTACGAAGACTTGCAAAATCTAGCATTTGATCGTGATATCACAGGAAACAGAACCGGTAGCTATTGGTGTAATGAGCTGAAAGCAGAAAGAGCGCTGCTTGGAAATTTTGATCTAGTACAAGATGCACTTGACGATTTCAGCATGGAGTCAATCGACTCACCAGAGTTATTTTCAGGCGAGCATTTAGACGTATTAGTCCGTGAACATCTCTTACCTTCTGTTATAGACGATGTACTGGACAAGCACAACATCGCTCCATTTTAATATAAGAAAGGAT